>JAICTW010000792.1 GCA_025936195.1 Flavisolibacter sp. | reverse complement strand
TAGGGGTAGATGCAGCAATCATCTTTTCTGATATCCTTGTTATTCCCCAGGCAATGGGGCTAAAGGTTTTATTGGAGGAAGGCAAAGGACCATTATTGCCAAATGTGATAAAAGACCAGAAAGATATTGATGCACTTAACATTAATGATATTGAAGAAAAATTAAGCTACGTAACCGATGCTTTGTCTCTCACCAAAAGAGAATTAAACGGCCGTGTTCCATTGATAGGATTTGCCGGCGCACCTTTTACCATCTTATGTTATATGATAGAAGGCAAAGGAAGCAAGACATGGGAAAAGGCAAAACAATTTTGTTTCACAAAACCTCAACTAGCTCACCAGTTATTGCAAAAAATAACTGATGTTACTATCAGCTATTTAAAAGCACAGGCAAAAGCCGGCGCTGATGTGTTACAGATTTTTGATAGTTGGAGCGGAACATTAAGCCCTGCCGATTTCAAAGTTTTTTCACAGCCCTATCTGTTACAGATCGCTGATGCACTGAAAGAAGATGCACCGTTAATTTTGTTTCCAAAAGGAAGCTGGTATGCATTAAAGGAATTGAGTGAAAGCAATGTGTCCGCGCTTGGAATTGATTGGTGTATCTCCCCTTCTATAGCAAGAGAAATGACTAATAATAAAATAACCTTGCAGGGAAATTTCGATCCTGCAAAATTATTGTTACCCATTCCTCAAATTAAAAAAGCAGTAAAGGAAATGATTGATGAATTTGGTGTACAGGGCTATATCGCTAACCTGGGACATGGCATTACTCCCAACATTCCCGTAGATCATGCAAGAGCATTTGTTGATGCAGTAAAAGAATATACACCAAATTAAATCGCACTTAAATCAATGCATAAAACGGAAACAAAAGAATTCAGGAGACAATGGATTGAATTCATTTATCATTTACAGGATGAAATCTGCAGCACATTAGAACAACAGGATGTCAAAAGCGTATTTACTAATGATGAGTGGTTTAGAACAGAGGGCAAAGGAGGTGGAGGCCGATCCAAGGTAATTGAGAACGGAAATGTGTTTGAGAAAGGCGGCGTTAATACTTCTGTGGTTTACGGAAAAGTTACAGACAGAATGAGAAAACACATGACCTTGAACGGTGTGAAATGGTTCGCCTGTGGAATAAGCATTGTGCTTCATCCTGTCAATCCGTTTGTGCCAACGGTTCATTGCAACTACCGGATGTTTGAATTATATAATGAAAATGATGAGGTAAGCGACAGATGGTTTGGTGGAGGCACTGATTTGACCCCGTATTATCTCTTTGAAGACGACGCTGTTCATTTTCATACTACATACAAAAATGTTTGTGATGGATTTGATCCATCTTTTTATCCTTCGTTTAAAAAAGATTGCGATGATTATTTTGTAAATGCACATCGCAATAATGAGCGCAGAGGTATCGGCGGAATTTTTTATGATCATCAAAGGCCTTCTGAAAACCATGATCCTGATTTCTGGATGAATTTCAACAAAGCCTGTGCTAACACTTTTATTCCGTCTTATGTGCCTATCGTTGAAAGAAGAAAAAATACTCCATTCACCTCCGATCATAAACATTGGCAGGAAATAAGAAGGGGACGTTATACTGAATTTAATTTGCTGCATGACAGGGGCACTACTTTTGGATTAAAGACCAATGGCAGAACGGAAAGTATTTT
>JAICTW010000163.1 GCA_025936195.1 Flavisolibacter sp. | reverse complement strand
CTTCATGCTTTACAGTTGGCACGCCCAATGTATTGAACGAGTTGAAAGCATTTTGTTCAATCTGTGTTAATGCACTGCTACCGTTGTTCGATTGCAACTGCTGATATCTTTCTTTAATAGTTTCGATCGTGTTCATGTTCTTTGATTATGCTTCCTGCGCTACTTCGTTTTTAATAAAATCATAACCCCTTTCTTCCAGTTCAAACGCCAATTCCTTGGTTCCTGATTTTACAATTCTTCCATTGTACAATACGTGTACAAAATCAGGAACGATATAATCCAACAAACGTTGATAGTGAGTCACCACTAAAACGGCATTGTCTTTATTGCGCAATTTGTTTACACCATTGGCAACAATGCGAATGGCATCAATATCCAAACCGGAATCAGTTTCATCCAAAATAGCCAGCTTTGGTTCCAGCATGGCCATCTGGAAAATTTCATTACGTTTCTTTTCACCACCGGAGAAACCTTCATTCAATGAGCGGCTTAATAGTGATTGGTTCATTTCCATCAAAGCCATTTTTTCTTTCATCAGTTTCAAAAACTGAACAGCATCGTACGGTTCCAGTCCACGGTATTTTCTTACTTCGTTCACAGCGGTTTTAATAAAGTTGGTAGTGGTTAATCCCGGAATTTCCACCGGGTATTGAAAGGCAAGAAAAATTCCTTCGCCTGCTCTTTCTTCTGGAGAAAGTTCCAAAAGATCTTTTCCCAAAAATTCTACTGAACCTTCTGTTACCTGGTAATCTGCACGTCCCGCCAATACAGAAGCCAGTGTACTTTTTCCGGAACCGTTCGGTCCCATAATAGCATGAACTTCTCCAGCCTTAATATCCAGACTTAATCCTTTCAAGATTTCCTTTTCGTCAATTCGTGCATGTAAATTCTTTATCGAAAGCATGTTTTTTATTTTATTTCTGATTTGATTATTCCTGATTTGTAAAACCTGCTGCTTGCTGACCCATCGGACATCCGCAAATCAGCCATCAGCCAACACTGCCTTCCAAACTAATGGCTAATAACTTCTGCGCCTCTATCGCAAATTCCATTGGCAATTTGTTCATCACCTCTTTGGCAAAACCATTAATAATTAATGCAACGGCGGTTTCGGTATTTATACCTCTCTGATTGCAATAAAAAATCTGGTCTTCACCAATTTTAGAAGTGGTGGCTTCGTGCTCAACAACTGCTGTGTTGTTTTTCACTTCGATGTACGGAAACGTATGCGCACCACATTTATCGCCAAGCAACAATGAATCGCATTGAGAAAAGTTTCTTGCATTGGTGGCGTTCTTACCTACATGCACCAAACCGCGGTAACTGTTATTGCTAAAGCCGGCGGAAATACCTTTTGAAACAATACGGCTTCTTGTATTTTTCCCGAGATGCTGCATCTTGGTCCCGGTATCGGCTTGCTGATAATTATTTGTAACAGCAACGGAATAAAATTCACCAATGGAATTATCACCTTTCAAAATCACACTCGGATATTTCCATGTTATAGCTGAACCGGTCTCCACCTGCGTCCAGGAAATTTTTGAATTGATGCCTTTGCAAATTCCTCTCTTGGTTACGAAATTGTAAATACCGCCATTGCCTTCTTTATCGCCGGGATACCAGTTTTGAACGGTGGAGTATTTTATTTCCGCATTATCCAAAGCAATCAGTTCCACTACGGCTGCGTGCAATTGATTTTCATCACGCATGGGAGCTGTACAACCTTCGAGATAACTTACATAAGCACCTTCATCGGCAATGATCAGCGTTCTTTCAAACTGGCCTGTATTTTCTGCATTGATGCGGAAATAAGTGGAAAGTTCCATAGGACAGCGAACGCCTTTTGGAATATAAACGAAAGAACCATCCGTAAATACGGCAGAATTCAATGCAGCGAAATAATTATCGGTAACCGGAACAACACTGCTTAAATATTGTCGAACCAGATCAGGATGCTCTTTGATCGCTTCGGTCATAGAGCAAAAAATAATCCCTAATTCTCCAAGCTGTTCCTTAAATGTGGTGGCAATGGAAACGCTGTCAATCACTGCATCCACAGCTACGCCGGATAAACGTTTTTGTTCATCCAAAGAAATGCCGAGCTTTTCAAATGTTTTTCTCAGTTCAGGATCAATCTCATCTAAGCTCTTGACCTTTGTTTTTTGTTTTGGAGCCGAATAATAAATAATATCCTGGTAATTAATTTTTGGATAATGCAAATTAGCCCAATGCGGTTCCTGCATTTTCTGCCATTGACGAAAAGCTTTCAATCGCCACTCAAGCATCCATTCCGGCTCGTTCTTTTTTGCAGAAATAAAATGGATAATATCTTCGTTCAAACCTTTTGGAGCTTCATCCGCTTCGATATCGGTTACAAAACCATATTTATATTCTTGATTTACGGTGTCGTGTATAGTGCTGAGGTCCTCATCAAGCTCATTTACTTCGGGCTGATAAACTTCTTCTGGCTTCATGCCGCAAAAGTACTGCTATTTGTACTAAAAAGTATAAATGAAAATAAAAGAAATCAGCAAAAATTCCTCATTTCGCAAACGATAAAGAAGTGAACTTTAGTCATTGTTTCTTCGTTTTTTCTATAGATTTGAATACATGCTTTTGTGATGATTGCTGCTTCTGTTTATAACCCATTGATTCATCGTATAGCCAACCACGATGATACAATTGCTTACAAGCAATTGTTTTTACTTTATCATAAGCGTCTGGTCAATTTTTCGCAAACCATCGTTCGAACAAAAGAATCGGCCGAAGAAATAGTTTCGGATGTTTTTTTAAAAATATGGATGAACCGGCATGCGCTCGGCGAGGTTGAAAACTTTCATTTATACATCTACATCGCTACAAAAAATCTTTCTATTAACCGATTGCTGAAAGAAAAGAAGGAGCAATCTTTTTCATTGGATGAAGTGGTGGTGGAAACAAAAAATTTGTATTCCAATCCGGAACAACTGATGATCACCGCCGAAATGTTCAAACGGGTACGTTTGGCCATTGAAGCCCTGCCTCCAAAATGCCAGCTTATATTTAAGCTGATCAGGGAAGATGGTTTAAAATATAAAGAAGTAGCGCAACTGCTGAACCTTTCTTCAAAGACCATCGAAAACCAAATGACCATTGCCCTTAAAAAAATCAGCGAATCCATTCGTTTTGATCTTTCAGGAACATTGAACTGAATTTGTTTAAACTCTTTGGGGGCTAACCCTTTTTTTCTTGTCCATAGCGCAATTGGCTGCTATGTCGCAAACTTTATTTTGGAATTTACTCGCAAAAAAAATTACCGGCGAAGCTAGTCCGGATGAATTACAGGATTTGGAAAAGCTGATGAAAGCCAATCCCGATTGGGCCTACCAGGCCGAACATATTCAACACCTCTGGCAGAATAATAATAAAGAAACCCAGCACGAATCAGAGTTGGCATTTGAACAACACCTGAACAAAATAAAAGAATCGGGAATTGAATTTCCGCAATCCCCAATTGATGAAACTGACTTTAAGAGAAAATCTTTCAACAGAAAAAAAATCCTGGCTTAGTCCTTTGTTGCTTTTGCTGTTTTTATAATTTCCGGAATTGCCCTACTCAACAAAGGCAAGGCTGTTGTTCCGGTAAGCGATAAAAATTATAGCGAGGTTTCCTCTCCGTTGGGTTCCAAAACAAAATTGGTATTGCCCGACAGCACCGTGGTTTGGCTGAATGCCGGAAGCAAGCTTACCTACAATGAAAATTTTGGCACAAGCAACAGAAGCACCAGTTTAATTGGTGAAGCCTTTTTTGACGTAAAGAAAAGCAGCATTCCATTTACCATTCATGCCAATACCATACTTATAAAAGTTTTGGGAACTGCGTTTAATGTCAAAGCTTATCCCGATGAAAAAACAACGGAAACCAGTTTGATCCGCGGAAGAGTGGAGATCACTCTTGACAAAAGGCCGGGACAGCCACCCTTTGTTCTCCATCCTAATGAAAAACTGGTGATATCAAACGAGCAGGATGAGATCAAACCAACCATTCAGCAAAAAGAACCAATGGTCGTTTGGAAAGGCCTGACCAGAACAATAGATAGTACGATCATTGAAACATCGTGGGTAGAAAATAAGCTGATCTTTCAGGATGAATCCTTTACGGAAATAGCACATAAACTGGAACGGTGGTACGGCGTAACCATTCAATTCAAGGGCGATGAGATTGCCAATGAAAGATGGAGCGGAACCTTCACAACAGAAACCATACAGGAAGCTCTGGATGCTTTACAACTGGCAACAAAATTCCATTATACTATTAAAGGAAACCTGATCACCATTACAGAATAAAATAACGATTGCTGTATGTACATCAACACATCATAGAATGAATGACCTGACTGAAAAACGATTGACTGATAAAATTTTTAACCTCACAACTTATAGTATGAAAAAAAGAGAAAATGATACTGCCGGATGGAAGCTCTTTTATTTGCAAAAGCTTCGTATGCTGAAGCTCACCTTTCTTTTTATTTTATTTGCCTGCTTACAGGTTTCTGCCAAAACGTATTCGCAGGATAAGATCACGGTGAACCTGCAGTCTGCCGATCTGAAAAAGGCATTGATCATCATTGAACGAAAAAGCGATTATCATTTTCTATACAATGAATCGGTGATTGCCAATAAACCCAGGATTGACCTGAATGTAAAAGATGCGGAGATCACTTCCGTGCTGGACAAAATACTTATAGCCAACGGAATTAATTACCGCATTTTGAATAACAATCTGATTGTTTTAAAAGCCAATAGCGATAATAACAAAATTGACATTCCTGATTTCCGCGTTTCAGGTAAAGTGACCGGAACAGGCAATGCACCGCTGAGCAATGTTTCAGTTGCCATCAAAGGAACCAATACAGGCACCGTTACCGATGAAGCAGGCAACTATGCCATCTCCGTACCCAATGAAAATGCAGTATTGGTGTTCAGCTATGTTGGATATGGAACACAGGAGGTGATTGTGGGCAACAGAACAACGATCAATATTTCTTTAGTGGCTTCGGCCAATCAGTTGGACCAGGTTATAGTAGTAGGTTACGGCACACAAAGGAAGATAGATGTAACAGGATCTGTATCACAAATAAAGGGGGAAGATATTAATAAGCAGCCTGACCCTAATCCCATCAGCGCATTACAGGGAAAAGTGGCAGGAGTTCAAATCACGAACTCAGGAGCTCCCGGTGCTTCACCACAAATTACTATAAGAGGCGTTGGAACTGTTTATGGAAGCGCCACTCCTCTTTATGTTGTAGATGGCGTTTGGTTTGATGACATCAGTTTTTTAAATCCTGCCGATATTGAAAACATCAGCATTTTGAAAGATGCGTCAAGTGAATCCATTTATGGTATCCGTGCCGCTAACGGCGTTGTGCTGATCACCACCAAAAAAGGAAGAGGCAGTAAACCCACGGTTAACTACAATGGTTATGTAGGCTGGCAAAAAGTTACCAATGATATTAAGATGGCGAACGGCCAGGAATATGCCAGAATGGTAAACGAGTTGCGAGTAATTAATGGCAGTCCCGCCCTACTGGACCCGTCAAGTTATGGAGAAGGTACGGATTGGTATCATTTGATTTTAAGGAATGCATTGATCACCAATCATCAGGTATCGGTAAGTGGCGGAGGTAACAACACCAACTACAACTTTTCACTGGGTTATTTGAACCAGGATGGAATTGTAGAAAAGAACAACTACACACGTTATACTGTCCGTTTGCAAAATGATATACAGATTGCAAGTCCTTTAAAAATAGGATATACAGTAACCGGAGCGTACAGCAATTCCAATGATATTCCAGGCGGCATCTTTCATGAAATGTATTCCGCTGCGCCCATTGTACCGGTTTACTATGCAGATGGTACGTATGGCGACCCAAGTGATTACAATCTCGGGGGAGCAGTAACCTTCAATCCACAGGTAACATTGGATGTTTTCAATCAAAAATCAAAGAATTACAGGTTGAACGGAAATGCTTATTTGAACCTGAAATTCCTGCGTCATTTTACATTGAATTCAAGTATTGGTGGCGATTTTGGCCAGGCAGAATTGAGAGGTTATTCACCTGTTTATACTGCTACATTGACTCAAAGAAATGCTACAAGCAACTTAATGCTTTCCCGTGATGAAGTAAGAAATTGGATCCTTGAAAATACTTTGACGTATCAAAACAAATTCGGTGATCATAACATCACTGTTCTTGCAGGCCAATCTGCTCAGAGATATAAAACGTATGGATTTACTGCATCAGCGCCAAATGTTCCTAATACGAGTGAAGGCGATCTGTATTTGAAACTGGGAACTGCAGCAAACATCAATACAACTGATCGAGGTGATCTTTCTACGGTTGCTTCTTATTTCGGAAGAATCAATTACGCTTTCCAGAACCGTTATTTGATTAATGCTTCCATAAGAGCAGATGGTTCGTCCAAATT
>JAICTW010000652.1 GCA_025936195.1 Flavisolibacter sp. | reverse complement strand
GTTTTTATAAAAATGTCTGTTACAGAAAAACATATTCCGCTTCCGGAAGGAAGTATTGAAAGAGAAACCACAAGGATCAATCTCGGTCCTACGCATCCGGCAACGCATGGTGTGTTTCAAAATATTTTGGAGCTTGACGGTGAAACCATTGTTTCGGCTGAACAAACAGTGGGATACATCCATAGAGCATTTGAAAAAATTGCCGAACGCCGTCCGCTGTACCAAATCACACCTCTTACTGATCGTTTGAATTATTGCTCGGCGCCCATCAACAATATGGGATGGCAAATGACCTGTGAAAAATTGCTGAGGATTCAAACGCCAAAACGTGTTGATTATTTGCGTGTCATCATAATGGAGTTGGCAAGAATTGCAGATCATCTGATTTGTAATTCCGTAATTGGTGTGGACACCGGTGCCTTCACCGGGTTTTTGTATGTAATGCAATACCGTGAATTGATCTATGAAATTTGGGAAGAAGTTTGCGGATCAAGATTGACAACCAACATTGGTCGCATTGGCGGATTTGAAAGAGATTTCAACAACATTGCTTTTACAAAACTTGAAAAATTTTTGAAGGAATATCCTGATGTATTGAAAGAGTTTGAAGATTTGTTTGTGCGAAACAGGATATTTATGGAGCGCACAATTGGTACGGGTCCTATCAGTGCAGAAAGGGCATTGAATTATGGATTTACCGGCCCAAATCTTCGTGCAGCAGGTGTGGATTATGATGTAAGGGTTCATACACCTTACAGCAGTTATCAGGATTTCGATTTTCAAATCCCAACCGGAACTACAGGCGATACGTACGATCGCTTTATGGTTCGCAATGGTGAGATGTGGCAGTCGCTAAGAATCATTGAGCAGGCGTATAAAAAAATACAGGAGTTCAAAGGCGAGGAGGCAACGATTTATCATGCCGATGTTCCTGAATATTATTTGCCTGCAAAAAAAGATGTGTATACTAAAATGGAAGCACTTATCTACCATTTTAAAATTGTAATGGGGGAGATTGATATGCCACCCGGAGAAGTGTATCATAGTGTAGAAGGCGGCAATGGTGAATTGGGATTTTATTTGATCAGCGATGGAGGTAGAACGCCATACCGGTTGCATTTCCGCAGACCTTGTTTTATTTATTACCAGGCGTATGAAGAAATGATCAAGGGTGGAATGCTGAGTGATGCGATCATTGTAATGAGTAGCTTGAATCTTATTGCTGGTGAAATGGACGGCTAACAATGTAGCCATTTAACAATGCAACAATTGCTGAATGGATACATGCTTCAATTGATAATGTTGAATTTTCATAGATGAAATTTTCAGAAGAAAAATTAAAAAGAGCAAAGGAAATCATTGCCCGCTATCCTGAAGGCAAGCAAAAAAGTGCACTGCTTCCTGTTTTGCATTTGGCGCAGGAAGAAAATAACGGATGGCTAAGTGTGGAGGCAATGGATTATGTAGCGGAGTTGTTGCAATTGAAGTCCATTGAGGTTTATGAAGTGGCAACGTTTTACAGCATGTACAATTTAAAACCTGTTGGTAAATATGTTTTTGAAGTTTGCCAAACGGGGCCATGCATGATAAATGGAAGTGATCAGATCATCTCTTACATTAAAGAGAAACTGGGAATTACCGTTGGAGAAACCACTGCAGATGGATTGTTTACCCTGAAGACGGTTGAATGTTTGGGCGCCTGTGGTTATGCTCCAATGATGCAGATGGGTAAAATTTATAAAGAACATCTCACGAAAGAAAAAGTGGACCAGATCATCGAAGAATGCAGAAAAACTGCTGCCATAAATAACTGATATGAAAAAGCTACTCATACTCTTTTTGGTTGCTATCTCAATTACTGCCGGTGCGCAAAGCAAAAAAGAAAAAGAAGTGATTGAACGCACCTACCTTTTGAGCCATACAGTTTTTGGTACAAAAGACAGCGCCACGCTTGCCGATCTTTTTGCCAAACAACTTACCTATGGTCATTCGCACGGTAATTTGCAAACAAGAGAAGAAGCGATCAGGGGAGCGAGCAAAAACAAATCATACTATACCGATACTTCTGTAAAGATTTTGAAAGTGATCATTGAAGATGATGTAGCTATCGTAAGACATTTGTTCAAAGCAAATGAGCACAAAGCAGATGGAACTGTTACACCTTTGAATTTCACCATGATGCTGGTTTGGATCAGGGAAAAAGGAGAGTGGAAATTGATGGGAAGACAAGCCGTATCAATACAATAAGAAATAAATTCCGCAATGCGGGATGATTTATTCGAATTGAGATGAGTATAAAATTATTACTAGACAAAGTGAATATTGAAGGTATCCGTTACTACGATACCTATCGAAAGAATGGCGGCTATGCTGCCGTGGAAAAAGCCTTTAAAATGGTGCCGCAGGATATTGTGGAAGAAGTAAAGAAAAGCGGATTGCGTGGACGCGGTGGCGCCGGTTTCCCCACCGGAATGAAATGGAGTTTTCTGGCAAAGCCGGAAGGTGTT
>JAICTW010000570.1 GCA_025936195.1 Flavisolibacter sp. | reverse complement strand
CGGGACTGGCAATACTTTCTTTCTCGCCGGTAATCCGGTTGATAAAAACAAAACCGCCTTTAACAGCAGCTACAAAATTTCCGTTCTTGCATAAAGCTAATGAACCAATAAGTTCATGGACAGGAAGCGTTTTGTGTGAATTCTCTTTCGTATTGAATTCATGGATTTCTCCTCTTAAAATATCAATCCACAAAATTGCTTTTCGTTTATCATCCCACAGAGGTCCTTCACCAAGAAGGCATTTATGATCAACAACAATGTTTGGTTGCAGCACATTCATTGAATTATACTCCGATGTTCAGATGATTCATCATAATAATCCTTTTTGAAAAAAAACAAAATAGCAAGCAGTATCAGCACCGCCGCAAGTAAATAAAAAACACTTAATAAACCAATGCCAACCGAAAGCCCGTATTCTGTTTTGATAATACCTAACAACAGCGGAGCAAATGAACCTGTTATAAAAGCAAAAGAAGTCATTAAGCCCACAGAAGAAGCTCTGTACTTTGGTTCGATCACATCAAACAAAGCGGCAAATAAATTGGAATCATAAACACCGCGGAAAAATCCAAAAGCAGCCAACGCGGCATAGCTGATATACAAATGCGAAGTATAAGCCATGATAAAAATAAAAGGAGTGCCAATAAGCAGACCAATAAACTCTGTTACCAGACGAGCCTTTTTCTTTTTCACAACAAACTTATCGGACAGCTTTCCGCCAATCAGTACACCTAAAAGTGCCATTCCAAAATGGAAGAACATAGAAGTGAAGCCGGCAGTGGACAGAGACAGGTGGAATTTTTCATAATAAAGCGTTGGCATCCATGTTACGTATCCAATATTCACAAACACCATTCCACTGAAAGCAAGGCAAAGCATCCATACCGTTCTTTTAGAAAAAATATTTTTGGCCACCATCCAAATAGAAGGACGGTTTTCAATTATTTCTTTCTGAGGAATATCTTTAATCCTGAAAAAAACATAGACCACTAAAATAAGACCACCTAAGCCGAATGTATAAAACGAATATCTCCACCCAACTCTTTCACCAATATAAGCGGCAATAAAACCGCTGGCTACGATACCCACGTACAAAGAAGTTTGATGAATGGACAAGGCCATAGCTCTTGTTTTCTGATGATATTGGCTGATGAGTGAAGTAGCTGCAGGATAATATACGGCTTCGCCGCCACCGGTTACAATTCCTCTGATAAGAATGAGTGAAAACAAGCTGCCGCTGAAACCCGTAAGTAAAGTGCCAAGACTGAATATCAAAAGGCTCAAAAAAATAATCCACTTTCTTTTCATAAAGTCGCTGGCATAGCCGGCAAAAGGAACAATGCAACCATAAACAATGGTAAAGATGGTGGCAATAGTACCGATTTGAACATCGGACAAGTGCATATCCTTTTTTATCAACGGAATAACGGCATTAAAAATTTGCCGGTCGCCCTGGTTAAAAAAATAAGCAAACCACAAAATGATGATGAGTTCCCACCTGTATGGAATCAGCTTTTTGATCAATCGTTAGAATTTATTTACTGCTATCTATTTAATTAATTTTCCGCAGGAAGGGAAAAGCCGGAAGACCTGATCTGTTTTCAAGATTAGCATCACCAGCTTCCAGCCAGGCATACCGCACCATTAAGGGATTTTTCACTTCCTTATTCCATACCATTACTTCGCTTCCCTTTATTATGGCTTCAGCTTTTACAAATTGTAACGAATCGCTACCTGCCTTTCTATACCCTATTTCAAAACCCTTTGGATTTTCTTTGTTGATTGTAAATACCGTTTGATTGAAACACAATTTTAATCTGCTATTTACTTCAGAAATTTTTGTGCATTCAGGACCTTCATAAACCAGATTTTTATAACCATAGGTTTTTGCCAGTGCAATTAATGCCAAACGTTCGCCCACTTCTTTCTTATGTGTGAAATGAATGTTGTTCATATCACCCAGATCAATCGTCACAGCCATACCGGTATGCTCCAATGTTTTCATCACATCATATTGCGACTGCCGAAGCTTTGCGGCAGCATTCAAATCACCATAACCATACGGTGCGATCTGAACAAAATAGAATGGCAGGATTTGTTGATGGCCTTCATCACTCCATTGCTTACGCCAGCTTTTAATGAGTGCCGTAAATAAATTTTGATAAAGATTGTACTCAGAAACATTCGATTCACCCTGATACCACAACACACCTTTAAAATAAAATGGTATTAACGGACGAATCATTCCATTGAATAAGGCTCCGGGTTCACACCAGGGCTTTGAATAGTAATAATAATTTCTTGGTTCTTCAGGCTTATGTAAATTATTGAGGTCTGATTTATTTTGTTCTTCCCACTGTTGTACAGCAAAATGATAGTTGACCGAATCGCCTCCAACCTTTTGCGGAATCTCTTTCCAGCGTTGTAAGAAATAATGCAAAGCATCATCATTTTGCAAAACAGTTTTTGGTGTCCATGCTTCTGCAGGTGTTCCCGTCCAGCCTGAGCAAACAATACCAACAGGAATTTTCAAATCGTGATAAATTTTCTTTGCGAAATAATAAGCAACTGCAGAAAAGGAAGCAGCTGTTTCGGGTGAAGTGATCCGCCACTCGCCTTTGCAATCCTGAAAAGGCTCTGCTCCATATTGATGTTGCACACCAAAATAACGGATGGAAGAAAAATCTGCTTTCGCAATTTCCTGCTTTGCACTATCACTGTACTTTAAAGGAAAAGTCATGTTCGATTGACCTGAGCAAAGCCATACTTCACCAATCAATACATCAGTAAGCTCAATCGAGTTTTCACCACTGATTTTTATTTTAAAAGGTCCTCCAGCCGACGGAGTTTGCAATTCAATTTCCCAATTTCCTGACGCATCAACTTTGGTTTGAACTTTATT
>JAICTW010000622.1 GCA_025936195.1 Flavisolibacter sp. | reverse complement strand
CTCCGGTTTTATTATTGCAGCTTCTGCGCAAACTACCCCCGCAGACTATAATAATATCCAGCCTTTTTCAGGCACCAGCCCCTTCCGGAAATTCTCAATCGGAGTGAATGTCGGAGTTTTAACTCCTTCCGTAATATTCGGCGGCTCCAATGATTTCGCAAAACCACAATTAGACCTGGGATATGGAGCAAACCTTCGCTATCAGCTCAATCATTATCTGGCAATTCAGGCTGATTATCTTGGTGGTAAAGTAAAAGGAACCCAGGATGATAAAGATTTTGCGCAAGACAGGCCGGTTACATCGTTCGAAACCAAGCTTAAATATGCTGCAAGTTTAAGTGGAGTGGTTACCTTTGATAACATAAACTGGTTAGGTAAGAAAAACCATGTTCTTCCTTATGTAAGTGTGGGATTAGGTACAACAGGTTATTCCACTACCATTGTAAAGCCGGGTTCTGGTGGCTCAGTAGATTATACGGATAATATTTCTCCGAAACATCCCCTTGTTGTTCCTGTTGGAGTTGGTTTGAAATTTAACTTATCAGACCTTATTAACTTAGATCTTGGATACAAGATGTACTTTGTAGATGCTGATAATTTTGATGGCTCACCTTATTGGTTAGACCCTGCCAATGCTGCAAGCAAAACACATTTCGATAAATTCAGCTATGGATTTATAGGAATTGAGTTTGCTCTGGGTAAGCAGTCACAACCACAACTTTTATTTGACAATCCTGTAGCACGGTTGAATAATAATCTGCAGACTCAAATTGATACTGTAAAGGTTCAGGTTAAGAATCTGTCAAATGATAGTGATGGTGATGGTGTTGCTGATATGTTTGATAAAGAACCTAATACCCCCGCCGGTTGTCCTGTTGATGCTCACGGTGTAAGCAGGGATACTGATGGAGATGGCGTTCCTGATTGTAAAGATAAAGAATTGATCACTCCAACTCAGTGTCAGCCTGTAGATGCAGATGGAGTAGGTAAATGTCCTGAACCTGATTGTTGTAAAGCAATTATGGATAGTTTGGCAACCATGGCCCTGAATAATGCTTGTAACCTGAATCTTCCAAGTATCTCTTTCAGAGGTAGCAGAAGCACTCTTACAAGTGATTCAAAAGCAATGTTGGCAAGCGTAGCTTCACAAATGAAAAACAGTGCAAATTGTTCAATCGTTGTAACTGGATATCCAGCAGCAACAAAAGCTTCACAATCTATGTGTAACAGGAGAACAGAGATGATTAAAAAATATCTTGTTGAAACTGAAGGAATCAGCGCTGATAGAATAGATGTGAATTGCCAGGTAGGTGGTGGTGACGTAAATACTGTAGATCTGAAAACAAAATAATCTTCACTTCTTAAAAAATAAAGAGCCTTCCGTTCATTCGGACGGCTTTGTTTATCTTACCATTCCATCCTTTAATTGCTAAGAAACTGTTAAAGGGATTGCATAGAAATTGGCATCTAAGTGAAACTTCTTCCACACATATTAAATGCGTGGAGAGGCATTATCGCGACCCGGCAAATTTTTTTTTTAGATGAGATGAAATGTTTTTAGAAAAATTCCAGTGTCACTGTAATTAATGTTTATACTTTCCGAAAAGTTTTTGCACGAAGCTATTTACCCATTATATCCAACAAGAGGTTCTTTATCGTTCTACAATCATTTATCCAGTTCCCAAACACCGCTTTCCATAGGCTTCAAAGAGAAATTTTCAATTGATTTTACTTCTCCCGTAATTATATTTTTCATCTTTGTAAAGCCATTTGTTCTTTCAGAATAGTTTTGAACATTGATAGTTACATTTTCTTTCGCAGAATTAAAAACCGTCATAATTGTTTGTTTACTATCGTAGCGAAAGAAAACATATTCTCCTTTTTCAGGTGCAAACTGCATCATCCTTCCAGTTGTAATAGCGGAAGAATTTTTTCTGAAATTCGCAAGCTTTGCGATATAAGTCCAGATGCTTTCTTCTTTTGGCGTGCGGCCGTCAACTGTAAATTTGTTTGAAAAATCGCCTGCCCAACCACCGGGGAAATCTTTTCTTACATATCCATCATTAGGTGAGGTAAAACCAGTCATCCCTATTTCATCACCGTAATATAACTGAGGGATGCCCCGGCAGGTAAAAAGCCAAGCAAGCGCAGCTTTATATTTCATCTCATCTTCACCAACAACTGAATAAAACCGCGACAAATCGTGATTATCGAGAAAGATTACATTGCGCATGGGGTCTTTGTAAACAAAATCCTGCGCAAGCGTTGTGTACATTTCATTGACGCCATCTGTCCAGCTAAAGTCTTTTGTCATCGCATCTGTTATTGCCCATAAAGTTTGAAAATCAGTCGGTGCCTGCAGATTACTTTTGAATGGAATATTATACTTATTCTGCACAAAATAACTTTGATTGATTACACCATGAACCCATGTTTCACCAAACATAGTAATCTTCGGATACTCATCCATCAAAGTTTTGTTGCAACGGTTCATAAAATCGAGATTATTGTAAGCATAAGTATCAATCCTCCATCCATCAATTCCAAATTCTTCTACAGTCCAGATCGCATGCTGGATCAGGAAATTAGCCACATAAGGATTTTCCTGGTTAAGGTCGGGCATGGAAGGAACAAACCATCCATCGCTCATTTTCTTTTTCTCAATTTCACTTGCATAGGGAT
>JAICTW010000066.1 GCA_025936195.1 Flavisolibacter sp. | reverse complement strand
GACCTACGGTTATGAAAGCCGCCAGCAAAACGACTGGTATGCCAAGCTTCGCATCAATCTTTCCAACAGTTTCACTTTTGATGTGAACAACCGCAAAGGATTGACAGCCTTGTACACGCCTAATTTCGCCAACAGGAATTATGAGTTGAGTATTTATTCCACAGAACCGAGAGTTTCATTTGTGAAAGGAACGGTGTTCAGGATTCAGACGAGTTATAAATGGGAGAACAAACAGAACGATCCGCTGTATGGTGGTGAAAAAGAAAGCTCCAATTCGCTAAACCTGGAAAGCAAATACAATGTTCTTCAAAACAGTTCCATCAATGCACGGTTTACCTATAGCAATATTCAATACAACGGTTCCACTAATTCCACAGTGAGCTATATTATTTTAGACGGTTTGTTGCCCGGAAGCAATTACCTCTGGTCCATTGATCTTACACGACGTTTGTTCGGTAATCTTGAACTGAATTTTCAATACGATGGACGCAAGCCGGGAAGTTCAAAAGCCGTTCATACCGGAAGGGCTTCGTTAAGGGCTTTGTTCTGATATTTTTTGAAAGCTATATACAGTATTGTTGGTTAAAAAGAGCAATGAGCACTATTTTTTTTCTTTATTTCCAGAGTCAACTTTTGTACTCCGTTCATGAAAGTTCTCTTTAACCATTTGTGGATTAACAGGCTTAACTTCATTAGGGTTTATACCAGGCAACATAGTTGTAGTGGTTGTCGTGCTGGAACTAGAAGTAGAATTATTTATTGTATCCTGCGGCATACGGTTATTTTTATTAAAATTAATCGATTTTGGCGTGTTTACAATCTCTACTTTTTGAATATTATCATTTCTTATTGAAAAATGAAATGCTAAACAAACCAGATAGGGCAGCAGAGATATTAAAGAACTGGTTAATGCTCGAAAATAAAATAAACCTTTCCTTTTAAAAGCAATATTGTTCGTAGCTACCGCTTTCTCAAGTTCATTTATATAGGATGCTTTTAAGTAGTTATCAGTTGTTTCCTTGCTTTTACCTTCTGCTTCGTATTCAAGCCTTAATTTCTCATAAAACGTTTTTGGTTCTATTAGGTATGCTACCTCGATGGGAATTAATAGTTTTACCAAGAAAAATAAAGAGTATAAAAATATAAGTAAGAACAAAAAGAAAGAAGTATAGTAGAGCCAATACCGTGTTGTCTCTATAAAAAATAGTGTTTGAATAATCGGAATAATAAAAACAGCTATCGCCGAATAAATAATCAGAACATTAGTAAACTTATCCTGATTTTTTTGGTAAGCGCTGGTAAATTCCTCAAGCCTTTTTTCGTTTATGCCGACTATATAGTCTAAATCATAAAAGGAAATCTTAGCCATTAGTTTCTTTTGAGATTAAGCCAATGTAGTTTGGTATAGGCTAAAGATAACAATTCATTTCCTTGTCCACTTCCATTGATCAATCACTGGATCGGACTCAATTTTATTTTCCTGTTCATCCGGAAGTTTCGGAAAGAAATCAATCCCGGTTAAATGTTCAACACTGTCAATAGAAACAGCAAAACTTTTAAGTGTGGCTAAAGAAGCTTCATTGGGTAAAACAAAACCAATTCCTTTGGTCCCTTTTGAATTGTATTCTAAAATTACTTTGTAATAATAGTTGGGAACGGAAACTTTATCAGGACCAATTGATGGCAGGCCATTTGCCAGCACTGGCCCGGTAACAATATAAATGCTGTCGTACACGGTTGACCAGTAACGCACCAATTCTTCCAGCCTTTTCCATACACCGCGATTGAATGCCGGCACTTGCGGGCTCATATTGCTGTAATAAAAAGATTCTCTCATAGTTGTTTTGGACCAGGCCATATCTTCCGCGGGAGCCAAATGACCACGATCGTAACCGGAGTTTTCATAATCGGCAGAGGTGGCTGATTTTGGTTTCACCAATGGATCAGACAAAAATTTATTGGTGCGTTCGTTATTGGCCGAGCTCGTTTCATTTGCTGTTAGCACATAAGCAACCCAATTAGCCTGTTCATGATCTTCATTGTACGAAAGCGTGTAAGCTTTATGCTGAATAATTTCATCGCCGGACTTCGAAGCAGGAATTTGTAATTGATCTGAAGCAGAAGAATTAATGGTAATGGTGGAAGTAGTTGTAGTAATGCTACGCTGAGGGCGGCAGGTAAATAAAGCGATCACCAAAAGAGTGATGACTAAAATAGCTACAATTAAAAACCCGTTCCATGAATGTTCCTGTCTTCTTTCCATAGTTGAATTTAGGGCAATAGTATTTCAAATTGTTAAATCAGAAAATGCTAACTTGATAAAAGAGAAATTGCAGCTCGGTTTTCTTCACTTGTTATGAAATGGTTGCTGACCATATTCTTTTTTATTCCGCTTTTTTCATTGGCGCAAAAGCATTCTGTTCCTTTCAATACCATTGACTGGAACGTAAAAAATATGGAAGCGCCTACCATAGATTCCCTGGCACGGGAACTTACAGAGCCGTATGCAAGCGAACTGGAAAAAACAAGAGCTATTTTCAGTTGGATCGCACAACATGTTTCCTACAATACGGGAATTTTTAATTCGGGAAGAAGATACCATGCGGTGAAATATGTGTATGATCCTTATGATACCATTACTTCAAAATCGGCAGTGGAACAAACGGCTGAAAGAGTGTTGAAAAGGCGTGTGGCTGTTTGCGACGGTTATGCCAAGCTTTTTAAAACGCTTTGCGATTATGCAGGACTTGAGTCTGAAATTGTTTTAGGTTATGGCAAAAGCTATTTGGAAAAAGATGAAAAGTTCAGGACCAATCATACCTGGAATGCCGTGCGTATAGACAGCAACTGGTATTTGCTGGACGTTACCTGGGCAAGCGGCTATATCAATTTTGCGGAAGAATATGTTCCGCACATTGACGAATCTTATTTTCTTACATCGCCGCAGCAATTTGTGCTGGACCATTATCCCGAAGATTTGAAATGGACCTTGCTGGAACATCCGCCAACCATGCGTGAATTCCGTTTCAGTCCATTTAAGTATAAATCATTTATCAAGTACGGAATTATTTCCGCCTTACCTGCCAACGGAACCATTGAAGCTTTTGTTGGCGACACGGTTCATGTTGAGTTGAATCTCAAAGATGCGATGAATGACAGCAAGATTGCGTCGGATGCTTTTTTCGATTCAACAATTATTCAGCTTTCACCTTCATCCGTTTTCCTGGAACCTGTAAGCATAGAAAACAACAAAGCCGTTTATACTTATGTGGTGAGTACAGATGCTGTTGAGTGGATACACCTAATCTACAATCATGATCCTGTTCTTCGCTACCGACTAAATATTAAGGCCAACAAATCTACGGACTGAGTATTGGCGATTGTAAACCTATTCTTCTGAAACAGGCCACAGTAAAGCATTTTAGCGAAGCTAATTTTTGTTTGGGATTGTAAATCGTTTCTCTTTTTGGTTTTACGACCTATGGGTCTTATTCTATCTTCGCCTTTGAAACAACGAAGCAGTTCTTTATGCAGATGAAAAATAAGTACTTGCTTTTTGAACTTTCGATTGCCCTATAATGAATACGATTTTAAAATTTTTAAAACTGTTCATTATGAAAAAGCAAAATTTCAGTAGCCTATTTCGCGTAGTAAAAGCCTCCGTATTTGTCTTAGGATTTCTAATTGGTCTGCAATCTGCTGCATCTGCGCAGGAAGCGCCTAAACCAAACGTACAATATGTAGGTAGTTTGGATGGAAAGCCGGTGTTTAAAGTGGATCTGGATAATGAAAGCGGAAACGTTTATGATCTTACCATAAAAGACGATCAGGGAACCATATTGTATGCACAGCGCATCCGCGAAAAGCAATTTTCCAGAAAATTCAAGTTTGATAATGCAGACAATGATAATGTGAGGCTCACTTTCATTTTATCAAACAATAAAGAAACACAATCGCAGGAGTTTAAGGTTAATACCAAAACAAGAGTATTCAACGATGTGGTGGTAACCACGCTTTAATAAGAGCTTGTCCCTGTCTGTTTCATAAAGTATTCATGTAGTCGTGTTGTCTGCCATGGCTTGGGCAGGGGCAAAAATATTCACGGACGGATTTGCCAGAAAGGTTGCAAAGTTTTGCAGCCTTTCTTATTTCAATTTTTTGTTTCATTCTCTTTCCGCTGCCTGATTTTCATTTTAAAGTAAGCCAGCCCGGCTTTATTATTTTATTAACGCATCATTTATACTTTTCTTAAGTTCGTATCGTTTTTCAATCTCCACTTCAACCACCGGATGTGGAATCCGGTATATAACGATTGCCACCAATTAGTTTACAGTAAACACAATCAAAATGGCTCAATCAACCAATGAACCTGCACAAGACGATGGCTTGTACTCTTATGATTCCTTTGGCGCAACCAAAAAGAAACAATCCAATTCAAATTTTTTATGGTGGTGTGCGGGCGCCCACCAAAAATTATTAAAGCAATTCCCTTCCGAGCATAGCAAGTATGCAGGATTGGGCGGCGTATTACTGGCAACTTTTGTGCTGGCAACTTTATCATCCGGCTATGCTATTTACAGTGTGTTTGGAAACTGGTTGTGGACAATTGCATTTGCTTTGATTTGGGGTTTGATCATTTTTAATTTCGACAGGTTCCTGGTTTCCACGATGCGCAAATATGGTGTGAGCAAAAGAAAGCAGATATGGATGGCCATTCCGCGTTTGGCCTTGGCCTTGTTGATAGGATTGACCATTGCACGTCCTTTGGAACTGAAAATTTTCGAAAAGGAAATTGCCGTGAAGATGCAGGAAAACCTGCATCACAAAATTCAGAACAACGACAGCCTGCTGCAGATGGAAAATAAATTGCAGATGCAGGATGCCACTGCTGAAAGGGAACGTTTAACGCTTCGCAAAAATGCTGTTGAAGATTCATTGGCAAGATTACAATCGGCCTATATACAGGAAGCAGACGGAACCGGTGGAAGCGGACAAAGAGGAATTGAAAAGCTGACGCATTTAAAAATGAATGCGTACAATCAGGCGTTGGCACAATACACGCCGGAGTTGCAATCTATAAATAATGATATCAAAACACAGGATAGTATTTTAAGTTCAGCCAAATCAGGGTTGGAGCAGAAAAGGAAAGATTACGCAGCAACAGTTGCGGCCAACCAGGGTTTTCTGGAAAAGAACAAAGCCTTATCCGATCTTTCCGACCAGGAAAGTAGTGTGTGGTGGACAAGCACTTTGCTTTCGCTGCTCATCATTTTAATTGAGATCGGCCCGATCTTGTCAAAACTGATCATGCCTGTCGGGCCTTATGATATTGCATTGGCCAAAGAAGAATTATTGCAAATGGCCGAAGACGAAAATGCCATGCGAAAGAGCAAGGAAGTGATGTTTGAGAAAAGAAAAATTTTCTATCAAAAGCAAAAAGAGATGTCGGATGAATTAGTGAGCAAGCTTACCGAACTACAGAAAAAACATGTGGACCAGGAATTGGAAAAATGGGAAAGAGGAGAGTGGGATCCGAAGGATCATCGTGCCAGTATGGATGAAGTGATGCGCAAGATCAAGGAGAAGTACCAGGTGAATGATGAGGATTTGTTGTGATGCAGAAAGTCACTCCTGAGAATTTGAAAAGATACCATCGGTTGAGATAACTAATATTGGTATCTTTTTACTTTTTACTTTTGGCTTTCAACTTATTTCTATGCCTTCATTCGATATTGTAAGTAAAGTAGATGCACAAGCATTGGACAATGCTGTAAATGTTACCTCTAAAGAAATTACAAACCGCTTTGATTTTAAAGGATCGCATGTAGTTATTGATCTCAACAAAAAGGACTTTAAGCTTAATCTGGAAGCAGATGACGATATGAAGATGAGGCAGCTTGTAGATGTTTTGATCAGCAGGGCACACAAGCAGGGCATTGCTCCTGAAGCATTTGACCTTTCCAAAGAAGGTTACCAGAGCGGAAAGGTTTGGAAAAAAGAAGTTCCGGTGAGAAATGGTTTGAAGCAGGAAGACGCCAAAAAGATTGTGAAGCAAATAAAAGATGCCGGATTAAAAGTACAGGCTTCTATCAATGATGACCTGGTGAGAGTGACAGGAAAGAAAATAGATGATCTTCAGGCGGTGATCCAAGCCTCCAAAGGCTGGAATCTTGGCGTTCCCCTTCAGTACGAGAATATGAGGAGCTGAATAAATGCGCTGATTTGCAAATATGCAGATCTGCAAATGATCCTTCGCGAGGGTTTTTATTAGCACATTGACACAATTGCACATTGGCAAATTGATTTGGCTTAACAAAAAATCTACAATTTTGAGGCTGAAATCTGACATCTTTGCCTTACATTTGCGCCTCCAATAATTAAAAGAGATTTTATGAAACAAGGTATTCATCCAGCCAATTACCGTTTAGTGGTTTTTAAGGATATGAGTAATGGTTCCAGCTTTTTAAGCCGTTCGGCTGTGTCAACAAAGGAAACCACCAAGTGGGAAGACGGGAATGAATATCCGCTGGTAAAGTTGGAGATATCCAATACTTCTCATCCTTTTTTTACCGGTAAAAACGTATTGGTGGATACAGCAGGACGTATTGATAAATTCAAAAAGAAATACGCCAAAAAATAATTTTGCGGCTTTAATGGCCAAATGACTCCCGTCACGCTGTAGCGTGGTGGGATTTTTTATTTTTACAGCTTAACAGATGAAGAAAATTGTTTTTACAGAAGAGTTTTGTCGGCCTGAAAATTTATTTCCTTTTACTCTTACAAGGCAAATTCAAGACATGCGGATCGGCATTTTGACGATCCGTGAAAAATGGGAGCATTGGCTGAACATGCCATCGTTTGACAAAAAGGAAGGCGATTATAAAGATCTGGACAGGGCTGTTGAATTGGAAAATATAGACGATAAGGATGTGGTTTATTTAATTCACGGGAACATTCTTCCAACAGAAAAACTGGTTAAGCAAATTAAGAAATTAAAAGCCGGGGAGTTCATCTCGGTTCCCGAAAAAGAAGGCATTATTTATTGCATTTCAAAAAATGAAATTCTTGGTTCCAACAGGATCAAAATAAGGCAGGCCAGAGAGTTTAGTGAGGAGTTCAGGGAAATAAAATTTCCCTGGGAGATTTTTCGATTGAATAAATGGGCTATTGAACAGGATTTTGAATTGCTGACCAAAAACAGAAAGCTGCAAAAGATTTCATCAACCAATAAGACCACAAGACCTGAAAATATTTTTATTGAAAAAGGAGCGCAGGTGGAGCATTGCTTTTTAAATGCAGCTGAAGGGCCCATTTACATTGGCAAGAATGCCTTGGTCATGGAAGGAAGCATGCTTCGCGGGCCGATTGCTGTTTGTGAAAATGCAGTGGTGAAAATGGGGAGCAAGATTTATGGTGCTACTACTATTGGGCCCAATTGTACAGCTGGAGGTGAGATCAACAATACAGTTTTCTTCGGTAAGTCCAATAAAGCACACGATGGATACATTGGTGATGCAGTAATTGGCGAATGGTGCAACATGGGTGCAGGCACTTCCAATTCCAATATAAAAAACAATGCATCATCGGTGATGTTGTGGACAAGGAATGGTGCAATAAATGTGGGAACAAAATGTGGTGTGATGATGGGAGATTATTCAAGAACGGCAATCAATACATGTATTAACACCGGAGCAGTAATTGGGGTTTGCTCCAATGTTTTTGGAAATGGATTAACGCCAAAATACATTCCTAATTTTTCATGGGGAAGTGATGGCGTTGAACGTTATGAATTTGAAAAAGCGCTTTCCGATATTCAGAACTGGAAACAATTAAAGCATCAAACGGTTACGGAAAATGAAAAAATTATCTTGAAGCACGTTTTTGAGCACTATTGATCTGCGGGTTATGCAGAAACCAAATCTTGCTTCTTTACAATGATGGACATTTAACCCGCAAAAATTCAAGTCTATATTTTTTCATTCCTTTTTACATTTCCTATTTTCACAATCTTAAATACTTAGCAAAAGCAAACTATGAGAAAGCAAATTGCAGCAGCTAACTGGAAGATGAATTTAACTTACCAGCAGGGCGAAAAACTTTTAGACGATATTTTGGATGCACAAATTGAATTGAATGTTCAGCATCAGCAGGTGATCTTTGCTGTTCCTTTTCCGTATTTAATTATGGCCATGAGTGAAGTGGCCGATGAGAAAGGGTATGCCATTGCCGCTCAAAATTGCAGCGATAAAAAGAACGGTGCTTTTACCGGCGAGGTTTCGGCGGAAATGCTTCAGTCCATAGGTGTTTCTTATTGTGTTCTTGGTCATAGTGAAAGGCGGGAATATTTCCTCGAGAACAACAGGCTCTTGGCGGCAAAACTGGATATGTGCCTTCAGTATGACATCACTCCGATATTTTGTTGTGGCGAGTCTTTGAAGATAAGAGAAGAGAATAACCAGAATCATTTTGTACAACAACAAATGGAAGAGTCGCTTTTTCATTTATCACCCGATCAAATAAAAAAGATCGTTATTGCCAGGAAGCATAAGGCATTTCAACCAGATACTATTGCACATAAACAATTCATGGCATCCCATATTGAAAAGGTAAGGTTCCTGAGTAAAAAATATTCCTTCCTTAACCTGCAGGAAGAGCTTACTTACTTTTCAGGGAAAGGAAATTAAAAGAATTAACGGGGTTCTCTTCCTTAATCCGGTATACAGTCTTCTGATGATAGGT
>JAICTW010000696.1 GCA_025936195.1 Flavisolibacter sp. | reverse complement strand
GTAGCTCAATTCCCGGGAAATAGAAATTGGGGATACGATGGAGTATTTCCCTTTGCTGTTCAAAATTCCTATGGCGGTGCAGAAGGTTTGCAGCATTTAGTGAACGCCTGTCATCAAAAAGGTTTAGCCGTTATTTTGGATGTGGTGTATAATCATCTTGGACCTGAAGGAAATTATTTAAATGTTTTTGCTCCTTAATTCACCGACAAATACAAAACACCCTGGGGCAACGCCATCAATTTCGATGACGCCTGGTGCGATGGCGTTCGAAGATATTTTATTGAGAACGCATTGATGTGGTTCAGGGATTTTCATGTTGATGCATTACGCTTAGATGCTGTTCATGCCATAAAGGATTTTAATCCCGTGCACATTTTGAAAGAGATGAGGTTATACGTTGATGAACTGATGAAAACAACTGGAAGAAAACACTACCCCATTGTGGAACTGGATTTAAATGATGATCGTTTTATCAATTCAATTGATCATTGTGGCTATGGAATGGATGCGCAATGGATTGATGAATTTCATCATGCACTTCGTGTAACAGCAACCGGTGAACAAACCGGATATTATTCCGACTTTAATGGCATTAAAGATTTGGCAAAAGCCTACAAAGATGCTTATGTATATGATGGAGAATTCTCTCCGCACCGTAAAAAAATATTCGGCAATAAAACAAAAAATGAAGGCAAACAATTTATTGTCTTCTCTCAAAATCACGACCAGGTTGGTAATAGAATGTTGGGCGAAAGAACAAGTGAACTGTTAAGCTTTGAAATGCAAAAATTATTGGCTGCTGCTGTTTTGGTCAGCCCGTATTTGCCGATGTTATTTATGGGAGAAGAATACAGCGAAGACAATCCTTTTCTCTATTTCGTTAGTCATACCGATAAGCAATTGGCAGAAGCCGTTCGCAAAGGACGAAAGGAAGAATTTGCCGCCTTTCATGCCGAAGGTGAAGCACCCGATCCAATGGCAGAAGAAACGTTCCTGCATTCAAAGCTGCAATGGAATTTGATTGATCAGGATAAACATAAGATCATGCTGGATTATTACAAAGCATTGATCGCTTTACGAAAAACGAATCCTGTACTGAAGGATTTGGATCGAAGAAATTTAGAAGTGTTGTGTAATAAAGATCAAAAAACATTATTGCTTAAACGCTGGAATGATCATGTACAATTAATTTGTTTGATGAACTTTTCCAATAAGGAACAGGTCATCAAAATACCAAAGCAGGTTTGGAGCAAATTGTTCGACTCCGCGGATCCCAAATGGAAAGGACCAAAACCTTCGCCGGATCAACTCACATCAGAGGCAGCCGTAATTCAACCCGAATCCATTCTTATTTATTCAAGTTATGTATAACCCTGTTGCCACATACCGCATACAATTTCAAAAAGCATTTTCATTCAACGACTTTGAAAAGATCATTCCTTATTTACAAAGCCTGGGCATTACAACACTGTATGCTTCCCCTGTTTTTGAATCCACTCCGGGAAGTGTGCATGGTTATGATGTATTGGATCCGCACCAAGTCAATCCAGAGATCGGAACAAAGGAACAACTGGAAAACATCAGTCAACAACTCAAACAAAATGGCGTTGGCTGGCTGCAGGATATTGTTCCCAATCACATGGCTTACGATACACACAATAAATGGTTGATGGATGTTTTGGAAAAAGGAAAGCATTCACAATATGCTTCCTTCTTTGACATTATTTGGGACAACAATGTTTACGATGGCAAACTAATGGTTCCCTTTTTAGGAAGCACATTGGAAGAAGCGATCGAAAAAGACGAGGTTAAATTAACGCTGAATGAAAGCGGTCTCTTTTTAAGTTATTACGACAATAGTTATCCCGTAAATCCGAACTCATATTCTACCGTTCTTCATCAAAAGAAAAGATCAGGTGCAGAGGTAAAACAGATCATCAAAGAAATTTCAGATCTGGAAAAAATAGAAGAACCAAAAACTTATTCTGAGAAATGGAAGGAATTGAAAAAGCGTTTGCTTGCTGATGAGGCCATCAAAAAAACATTGCATTCTTCCATTGAAGCTATCAACAACAATAAAGAAGAATTGACACAAATTGCCGACGGACAATATTATCAATTGTGTTATTGGCAGGAAACCGATGATCAAATCAATTTTCGCCGCTTCTTTACCATCAATGGTTT
>JAICTW010000022.1 GCA_025936195.1 Flavisolibacter sp. | reverse complement strand
CGTTTCAAAATTTTGCCCGGCGATTCAAAAGATAGATATATCGCGATTGTATATAGCGGTTCTAATTTAAGAGTGAGGGTTACTTCACCTGTCAGTGGTGCTCCCGGTGTTGTGGGATGGGTGGCATCGGGTGCATCTGCGACCAGCAATACCGCTAACGGTACTGGTGGACCTTCGGTAACAATAACAAATGGCGCTAATTCCATTACAATCGGAGTGCTTCATGCAACTGGTATCAATGTTGCCGGAGATTGGAAAATAGAATTACAGGACACGGGATCAACAAGCACAGCCATCAACGCGTTTTGTTTATACGGAAGTTCGCATGATTCAAAATCCCACTTCTTTCTTGACAGCACCACTGTTCAAACTACTCTGTCTGAAGAATCTACTGCTGCAGAAGTAATCACTGTTGGTGCGTACCAGGTTTCTGATGGACAACTTGCAAGTTTTTCCGGGAGAGGTCTCACACTTGACCTACGGTTAAAACCTGAAATCACAGCGCCTGGAGTATCAATCGAATCTGCGGGTATAGACAGTGATCTATCCTGCAAAAATTGTTGCTGTGACTGCTGCCATGATTATTACGTGAATAAAAGCGGAACAAGTATGGCAGCGCCGCATATCACCGGCGTTGTAGCATTAATGCTTCAGAAAAATCCGAACCTGACTCACATCAATATTTTAGATAAACTTTCAAGCAAAGCCCGTCCCAAACCCGGAGGCAGTACTGTAGATGAAGATATGGGATGGGGCGCAGGCAAAGTAGATGCGAAAGCAACGGTTGATGATATTGCCGGTGGAGGTGGAGGTGTTAGTGGTCCGCATGCTCCGTTTTATAAACCTTCTTACCGGGAGGAAAGAATTTATAAAGAAGATAATTTATTTGAACACTTCCGCAGAAGCAAGCGAAGCCCTGAACTGATTGCTTTATTCCGTAAATATTTTCATGAAATAAGAATACTCATCAATACCAACAAAAGAGTGGCAACCGTATGGCACAGAAGCAAAGGTCCGTTGTGGATTCGTGCTGCCATCCGCGCTGCGTCTTCGCCTGAATTACCAATTCCTTTCAAGATAGATGGATTTTCCCTGCAGGAAGGAATGGCACGAATGCTTGACATACTAAAACGGTATGGCTCATCAATGTTGATAAATGATCTTAATAAATACGAGGACGAATTGATGCTGATAAAAGAAGGGATGAATGTGTATCAGCTTATGAATGTTTTTACTGAACCTGTGATGTGTCCGCAATGAGGTTTGGACGGTTCGCAATGAGGTTTGGACGGTTCGCAATGAGGTTTGGAGAGTCCGCAATGGGGTTTGGAGCTTCCGCAATGAAGTTTGGACGGTTCGCAATGAGGTTTCGACGGTTCGCAATGAGGTTTGGAGCTTCCGCAATGAGGTTTCGACGGTTCGCAATGAGGTTTGGAGCTTCCGCAATGAAACTGAAAGGCAGGACTTAAATCATCTTAAATGCCCTTGAAGCTTAATGGCACAATGGGTTATTTATACATTTAACTACTTAAGTTACTAATATGCCAACCGCAGCCGGAACACTGGAATCGCTTGCACTGGAATTGGGCAAAGCATTGCATCCGCTAAAAGACCTGATGCGACCTGATATTTTTGTGCGGCTTGGAACAGAACTTCCTTCAGCTATTGCCGGCAGCGCCGGGATTAACAGCAAAATTACCGCTGCTGCCAATAAAGCCTCTGATCTTGAACCGAAAATACAAGCGCTTGCAGCAGCCATAGCCGCAGAAAATGTAGCAACAATTATTAGTACCGGTATTGATTTGATCGCAACTATAGCGGAACTTATTACGAATCTCAAAGATTTAGGTGATACTGTTCATTCAGAAGCAAACAGTCTTCCTCCTGCAGACAGGGCAGCTATTCAGGACCTGGCAGGAAAATTAGCAGTGCGCATACTCGAATATTCCGGTGTTGGTTATCTTGATGAAAAGATGCCTGCGCTTACAACTTCACTCAATCTTATTGGACTGATTGATAAGGAAACTGTCACTCCTCCCGAACTTGAAGTATTAAGCCTTCCGAAAGACATTATTCCAAGGCGTTTTAACCTTGATCGCTTACCTGATTTGCTAAACAAACCTGATCAATATCTTCAGCAGATCTTTCAATGGGGCAGCCCAGGTTTTGATGGAAAGATATTGCTGCAAAAAATACAGGCGTTAATACAAGGAATTGGACTGCCGGCAGAAATTTATACCGTTGGCGGACAACCACCGGTTCTTGAGGCATACGTTTTCAATTTAGAAGTAGATAACAGTGTAAATCCCCCGGGACTGAAATTAGAGTTTAACCTGCCAGGCAGCACAGACTTTGATAAAACCATTAATTTTTCTGATCTCTGGAAAGGCACAGTGCATGTTCATGCTGCTTTTGCTGCGGGTTTAACCGGCACATTAAGACCACCCTTTAACCTCAATATAAAACCACCAAGCGGCAATATCACGCTTGAAACATTGCTCGGAATAAAGGCAGAAAAAACTCCTGATGATCCTATCATCATATTAGGCGCTGCGGGAGGAACAAGACTGCAAGCTAAAAGCATCGGAGGAAGTATTGGAGCCAATGTTAACGGGGACACTTCCGGGGTTGATGTTAATCCTTCTATACAAGTCAGTATTGAAGAAGGAAAACTTGTTATTGATTTTTCACAAGGCGATGGCTTTATTCAAAAAATACTTTCGGGGGTTCATGTAGAGGCGGATTTCAGTCTGCTTGCTAACTGGGATCCCAAAAACGGATTGCGTCTGCAAGGCAGCGGCGGCGTAGAGGTATTGATCCCACTATATATTGACCTCATTATAATCCAGGTTAAGGGTTTATATTTTTCTATCGGTTTTTCTACCGAAGCTCCACTCAAAATTGGATTGGCTGTACAGCTTGCCACAACACTTGGTCCGCTCAACGCCATTGTTGATCACATCGGCACGAACATCAATATCACCTTCCCTTCTAATGGTGCAGGACGATTAGGTCTTGCAGACCTCAACTTTGGTTTTGAACCGCCAAAAGGTGTAGGGTTATCCTTAGATACCGGTCCCATTAAAGGCGGTGGCTTTCTCTATCTTGATTTTGAAAAAGGAGAATATTTTGGTGCGCTGGAGCTAAGCTTTCAAGGTATCGTTGATTTGAAAGCCATTGGGATTATCAACACCAAAATGCCTGACGGTAGCAGCGGCTTTGCATTGCTGATATTGATCACCGCTGAATTCACTCCCATACAATTGGGTTTCGGTTTTACATTAAATGGAGTTGGCGGTTTACTCGGATTGAATCACAGCACGGATGTTACTGCTTTACAGATCGGTGTAAAAACAGGAGCGGTTAACAGTATTCTTTTTCCTGATGATATAGTGGCAAATATTACACGTATCATCAGTGATTTAAAGGCGATCTTCCCGGTAGTAGAAGGACATTTTGTTCTTGCTCCCATGGCAAAACTGGGATGGGGAGTACCTACATTAATTACACTTGAACTTGGCATTATCATAGATATTCCATCGCCTCAATTAATAATCCTCGGAGTATTAAAATGTATATTACCCACCGAAGATGCTGCGATCCTGAAATTGCAGGTAAATTTTGCGGGCGGAATTGATTTTACACAGGGCATTTGGTTCAATGCAAGTCTTTTCGATTCAAGACTATTGACCTTTACCCTTTCGGGCGATATGGCATTGCGCATTGGATGGGGTGATCAGCCAATGTTTATTATTTCAGTTGGAGGCTTTCATCCTGCCTTCCATGAAATACCACCTGATCTTACAGGCATGAATCGCTTGAGTATTTCATTATTGTCGGGCGATAATCCACGCATAACGATACAAACTTATTTTGCCATTACTTCTAATACCGTTCAATCTGGAGCAAGAGCAGAATTATATGCTGAAGCGGCGGGATTTAATGTGTATGGATTTTTGGGTTATGATCTCCTGGTGCAATTCAATCCATTCTATTTTATAGCCGACATATATGCCGGGCTTGCACTTCGTTCGGGTACAGATGAAATTGCCGGTATCAGTGTGCATTGTGAGCTCTCCGGTCCAACACCGTGGAATGCAAAAGGCGATGCAAGTCTTGAAATACTTTTCTTTTCTATTAGCGTTGGTTTTGATGTTACTTGGGGAGAAGATGAACCCTCGCAACCGGAGGATACGGAAAATATACTTGATCTCATTTCAAAGGCGCTGAATGATGATCGTAACTGGCGTGCTGAACTCCCACCCAATACTTCTACAAATGTTACGATAAAGAAAATAGATCTTCCACCAGACCAGATTGTCATTCATCCTTTCACATTGCTTTCGGTAAGTCAGAAAGTGGTGCCGCTTGAAATGGAGATCAATAAATTCGGCAATAAAAAACCCGCAGCCGATACAATATTTCATCTTGCTAACGGCGATGCCACCCCACAATATGTAACAGAGGAATTTGCCATAGCCAACTTTATAAAATTGAGTGACAGTGAAAAACTTTCACGCAAGTCATTTGAAAAAATGAAAAGTGGTTTGGAGTTTCAAACCTCGAACGCAAGCGCGTACGGATTTAATATACACAAAGATGTAAACTATGAATTGAGCTATGTGCATCGTAAAAAGAACCTCATATTAAGAGTCGGTATTTTCCGCTTCTTAATTGATGCATTCAATGTATTTGTAAAAGGAAATGCCATCGCAAAAAGCACGTTGTCTGTCAGCAAAAAAATCACTACAAATGCACCTGCAAAAGTAGAAATCAAACAACCGGGTTATTCTGTAGTGAATGTGAGCGATATGCAATTACATACTGAAAATGCAATGGCAGCTTCAGAAGCCGAAGCTTATTATCTGCATGATACTTTCATCAAACAAAATCCTTCTTTAAAAAACCAGATACAGGTTGTTTCACAATTTGAACTGAATTGATATGAGCATAACTGTAGCAAAATACACTTTTAGTTCCTGGTTAAGGAATGGCATTGGAGGAAACGTTAATCAAACAGATAATCTGGCTGATGGCTCTCCGTCTGTAAAAGAACGTGCAACAGTTCCTGTTGATGTACAAATTAACGGGCAAAATATTCACAAAGATTTTTCTCTGCTTGGTCCTGGTGATATTATTGGCATCAATCCGCAAATGGTGGTACGCACAGAGCCGTTAAACTGGATCACTAATTTTGAACCGAACTATCTTCCATTCATTGAATTTTATGAAGAAGATTTTATCTGGCGCTATACACCGGCGAAAGCAAACGGCGACAAGCTTAGACCGTGGATAATATTGTTGGTATTAAAAGATTCAGAAAAAGAAGAAGAACGCGAATTTGTCTTCAATCAAAACAGATCGCCTTTGTCAACTGTGATTGTAAAATCAACAGATAACATTCCCCCTCTCACACAAACATGGGCATGGTCGCATGTGCATATCAATGAAGGTTATAATTCAACAACTGAATTTGAAGAATTTCTTCAGTCGCTTCATGACCTTAATAATCCGAATGCTGACAAGATCATTTGCCGCCTGATGAATCCCCGCAAATTGGAATCTAATCAAGGCTACCGCGCATTTGTAATACCAACCTTCGAGACAGGAAGGCTTGCAGGTTTACAACAAGATACAACCAACACTGATGCACAACAACCTTCATGGACAGATGGCGCTGCCAATATTGAATTCCCTGTCTATTACACCTGGTATTTCAGAACAGGCGAAAACGAGGATTTTGAATCGCTTGTAAAATTGCTTGAACCGAGGGTGATGGATAAAAGAATTGGCATTCGTGATATGGATGGTTCGCAGCCAGGTTTTGGAATGACTGTTGGAACAGATATTGGCTCTATACCTGATGCAGATAACCAGCAGATCATCGGTCTTGAAGGTGCTTTACAATCACCCACTACACACTCAAGACCGTTAACGATAGATACATCAAAACAATTTTTTTTACAACTGCAATCTATTTTGAATTTTCCTGCTGAATTACAAAAAGCAACAAACAATTCATCTGACCCTGTAGTAAGTCCGCCTATTTATGGCGAGAACCATGCTTTGGTGCATGAACTTGATATTACAAACAATGGCTGGTTGCACCTTTTAAATAAAGACCCGAGAAATCGAGTTCCCGGCGGTTTTGGTACCAGTGTAATTCAAAAAAACCAGGATGATTATGTGGCAAGAGCGTGGGCGCAGGTAAAAAAAATATTGGAGGCGAATAAAAAAATTTTGTTTACTTCCTTTTCTTTATTTGTAACGGAAACTATCAATAAAAATTTTATTCAGAAGTTAGCTCCTGAAAAAACGTTGTTGTTCTTTTCTCCTATTCTTAAGAAAGTAAAAGGATCGCCAACTACCCTTCATTATCAAATGCAGCAAAGCAACATTCAAACTGCTGCAGTAAGTGCGAGTTTCAGACGTCTCATAAGACCGAGAGGCGCATATTACGAGAAATTAAAAAATGCCGATACGACTTTTAGTCATGTTAAGCTGCTGCAAGATCTCAACAGCGGTAAAGTAAGTGCCGCGCCTCCTAAGCAAGCTCCCGATAATATTACTCGTATTGATAAAGTTACAGCCGGGTTGCCTGCAGAAAAGTTAAGCCCGTTTATAAAATTTTTGCTTAAGAATAATATGTTGCTTCTTATTGTTTTGCTTGTATTGTTATTGATAATTGCTATCGTGAGTGGTGCATGGCTCGTATGTTTGATTATTGCAATTGCCGCCGTTGCTCTTTATTTTTATTCCAACAAATTGAAAAATCAACTTACAGAAAACACTGCAATTAATGATCCTGCTACACTTGTAACAACTCTGGAAAAAGTTCCTCCGAGAAGCAATTTTGTTTTTACTGAAACAGATCCTGTTGTTCCTGTAACAAGTACAAGCGGCACTACTGTAACACAAACAAATACCAGCAGTTCTTCATCTTCTAATGCTATTCATTTTTCGACGGTAACAACATTTACTCCTGCTGCCGCAGGACAAGATAGTTTGGAAGCAAAAAATTTTCGTGCGGCTGCGATCAATTTAAACAAACGCTTATCGATAAAAGCGCCTGAAAAAGTTTTTGTTCCGTTTGATATTACAAATGCTTATGAAAAATTGCAAGTAGCAACTGATCCGAAACTTGTATTTCCGCGCATGCTTGCCTCTCTTGTTTATTTTTCTTTCAATCAGGAATGGCTGCTAAATTGGGAGCATCTTGTACCCGCAATGGCTTACCCCGATTTTGAAGGCCCGATGTATGAAAAGCTGCGCGATATTTCTTCAGAACTGCTCATTCCAAATCTCAATCTTATTCCGCCAAACACTATTTCTCTTCTCGTTACCAATCCTCCGTTTATCGAATCATATATGGTTGGATTAAATCATGAATTTGGTAAAGAGTTGTTGTGGCGCGAATATCCCACAGACAAGCGCGGCAGCTACTTTCGTCAATTCTGGGATGTAAAAGGTATCATAACAAATGAAACCGGATTAACACAAGAGCAGTTAACTGAAAAATATAAAGACATTATTCCATTAGACAAATGGTTCAGCACATCTGAACTCGGTAATCATAATAACCGCAATCTCGGTGGTAAAAAACAAGTAGTGCTTGTTGTAAAAGGTGAACTGTTTAAGAAATATCCGAACACAATTGTTTACGCACAAAAGGCGCATATTTTTAAAGATAGTCATGGCACACCCGATGCGTCTCATGAACCTGTGATTATTGAAGTTCAAACAGAAGATGAGATGAAAGCAGAAATTAAATTTCCAATTTTTAAAGCAGACGTAAATCCTGATATAAAATTTTTTGGGTTTGATCTTACCATTCCGCAGGCACGTGGTGCAGATGATCCGCAAAATGAAAATGATGACTGGGGATATTATTTTATCATTCAGCAAATACCCGGAGAACCGCGTTTTGGAATGGACATCAACTACGAACCTGATGATCCGGCACATCCTACATGGGACGATGTATCATGGGATAAATACAGCCCAGTTAAAGGGTTTATCAGCACAAGTATTAAACCAACAGGATTTACACCAACAGGAGCGGGTGAGGATATTAATCAATGGGGTAATAATTCCGCTATGATGGCTTATATCCTCTATCAAAAACCTGTGATGATTGCAGTTCATGCTAAAGAGATGCTTGAAAATCTGGATAACTAAAAATTTTTCAATGAGCTATTCCGAATCCATTCAAAAAATAAGACAAGCAAGAGCTGACAGGGATGCGGTGAAAGAGAAGATATATAATTTACAGCTTAAATATCTCTCACTAAAAAAGCAACAGAAAAAGGCTGACAGAAAAGAAATTGCAGATGACAAAGCAACAACAGAATTAATTGATAGTTTGCAAAAAGAGATGGCAGGTCTTCAGGAACAGTTGAACAACTTAACGTCTCAACTGAACAGACTTCTCTTGTTAAATGATCGCGTAAAAGAATTGCAGTCGCAACTTCAGCAACTGTCTGCAGAAACAGAACAAATCGAAAACAAAATTGCAGGTGTTGATAACGAACTGCAACACGGCGATATTTCTGATGCGAAAAAAGCAGAGCTTGAAAAACAAAAAGAAGCACTGCAACGGCAACTGGATGCACTAAATAAAAAGAAGGAAGACATTAATAGAGAAATTGAGAAAATTCGCGCTGAGTTAGCGAACACACCGTCGCAGGATGATTTGCAAAATCAAATAGACGAATTAAACGGTCGCATCAAAGCGTTACAGGAACAATTAGATAACACCATTAAAGACAATACAAAATTTGCGTCTGATAATAGCGGTGAACTCGAACGCATAAAGAGCCAGATCTTTGATACGATTGGCACATCAAAAGAAAAGAATCAAGTGCTTATTAGTACGATTGGTGAACTTTTCGGCAGGTTAACTCCGCAACAATTAATAGAAGAATGGAATGATAATATTCCCATTCTGTTGTTACCTCTAAGGCTTGAAACAAAGTTTAAACAGGAAGGTGATTTCAACGAATTATGGGTACGCATTTTTCCTGACGATATAGCGGTGGTTACTCATGAAAGGGTATTAACTGATACAGAAATCACTTATGGCACTGCACATTGGAAAGCTATATGGAAAGCTAAAGGAGATGCCGCAAAGAAACAAACTGCATGGCAAATGATCACCGATAAGTTTGGCATTAACAGAGCAGCATGGGTCGCTTTACAAACCAAACCAAAGAATTGGGATAATGCGGGTGGTCTTGAAAATGAAGGTGATTTGGTTTTTCCAACTTTCGATATAACAAAACCAAATAGCTGGACGCAGGCTCCTCACACACGCATCATGCCCGATCGTTTTGTGATAATGGGTTACAGGACAAGTGAATTAAGATATTCAGCAATAGGAAACCAGGTCGATGATATATTGATTCTTGGTCCTGCTCCGGTGGAAGATGCAGATAATCCTTCACTCACAAGAGATCCAAATGATAATCGTGTAAAATACAGTGAAGATTTCCAATGGTTGGTTGATTTTGACAAAGCGGTTGAGAAAGGAATGGGCTTTAAAATACGGCTCGATAGTGAATCTGCAGTTTCAGGTTTTGACCAGTTGCTTGTGTTAGGAATAAAATTATCTGCGGATGAAAATGATAGTCAACAAATTTTAGAAAACCTTCTTCAAAACCATCGCTACTCGATTGAAGGATTAAGCTTGGTGCAACAGGGAACACCTACAAATAATACGGATGAAGAAGATGCGGGATATTCAAAAAAACAGACAATAGAAGATATTTCAAAGTTTATTGAACAAGATCAGGTATTGTTTAATGCAACTACAGATCTCCGCGAAGCTACCGATGGGCAGCGCCTCGCAGATTATCTTGGCGTAGAGTATGAAATTTTTCAAACTGTTCAAAATAGCAATTTACGTGATCATACAGAAGCCATTGCTATGAATAAGGCTCTGTATGCTGCAACGCTTGGATATTACATGCACAGCATGTTGAATGATGTGGTTAATGATGACGGTCTTTTGCAATTGCGCAGTCACTTTACTAATATGGTAACCGGTCGTGGACCGCTTGCTGCTATCAGAGTTGGCAACCAACCCTATGGCATCATAATAACAAGTGCTTTTGACCAATGGAAATATCCGCAGGGCAGAATATTTGATGCGTTGTTTAGTAATTCTTTTTACGAAAAGCTATACAGTTTTTTGAAGTTTCTCCAGGCAGAATGGCAAAACAAAATTCCTTTACTCGCACATATCAGCAAACAGGGCGATGCAAATGATAATTTGATGAAGGTGCTTGGTCTTCATCCCAACTCTGTTGAATTTTATCAGAGAGTAGGTTATAGCTGGGATTATCTGCAAAATCTTGATGAGTTTGGATGGGGAGGAAAATATTTTGCGGATGTGATGAAGATGGTTTTTGAGAATATTTATGTGCGGCAATTGTTAAGAAATTTTGGTTACACAGAAACCAATGAGAATGGAACACCAAAAGCAGTGCCCTTGTTGCTACAATTGATATTTCAGCATTATCAGACAAGGCTTGATAATAAAAATTTGATTGACAGTGAACCGCTTTCTGAAACCCAACTCATAAAACCTTACGATGAAGCCACTGGATTAAACTATATTGATTGGTTGATTACAAATGCAGGTGATGCTACGCAACTGGAAAAGCAGGATTTTGGTGGAGCGCAAAAACCAAATTCTCTCTTGTATTTAATGCTGCTTTATTCTTTGTTGCATGAAGCAAGCGAAAGCATTTACACTTATCTGAACAGAAACGATGTTGTGGCAAATGAACTGTTGCGGTCAAGAAAATTTATGAACATAAGCAGTGCGCCAACGGTTTCGCACTGGGAAGTTTTTCAGGCGCCTGTAAACAAACTTGTAACTACGGAACAATCTTCTTTACCGCTGTATTCATTTGTGTATTCACAAATCAATATAGGCACTTCTGATTTCGCTGCAAATCTTGCTGAACATTTATGGGGATTGAATATTCTCAAAGATCTCCCAACTGCAAGACTCGAAAGAATTCTTGTTGAACACATTGATACGGTATCGTATAGATTAGATGCATGGCAAACTTCACTGTTTGAACAACGTTTGCAGTCACAACGCAATCTTACATCAGACAATACAAAAAGAAACAAAGGCATTTATCTTGGTGCGTATGGCTATCTCGAAAATGTGCAGCCAGGACACAAGCGCTCAAAAATTTCAGAGGATATTCTGCCCGAATCTTTACGCGAAAACAAGGACAATCTTTTTGTAGAGGCAGGCAATGGAGGTTATGTCCATGCGCCATCTTTGAATCATGCTACGGCAGCAGCTATTTTACGTAACGGTTATCTTACACATGCTAATGCAGAAGATCAGGAAACGCTCTCCGTCAATCTTTCTTCTGAAAGAGTGCGCAGAGCAAAATATTTGTTGGAAGGGATACAAAACGGGCAAACACTTGAAGCCCTGCTCGGTTACCAGTTTGAAAGAGGTTTGCACGACTGGACTACAAGACCTGT
>JAICTW010000463.1 GCA_025936195.1 Flavisolibacter sp. | reverse complement strand
TCGAACAAATTGCCCCCTTAGGTGATCCTATTTCTGTGCGAATAGCTGGGTACTCGCTAAGCCTGAGAAAAAACGAAGCCAAACAAATCTTGGTATCTGTATAAATAATTGATAGTCAAACGATAATGAAAATAGGTCTTTACTTTGGCTCGTTTAATCCCATCCATATTGGCCATTTAATTATAGCAAACCACATTTTGAATGAATCGGATCTTCAGAATATCTGGTTTGTAGTGTCTCCACAGAATCCTTTTAAAAAATCAGAAAGCCTGATCAATGAATACGACCGTCTTCACATCGTTCAAAAAGCGGTTGAAAATGATCCAAGGCTGAAAGCAAGCGATATTGAGTTTTCTCTTCCCAAGCCATCCTATACTGTTCATACGCTCGCCTATTTGAAAGAGAAATATGCGAACCATGATTTCTCAATAATTATGGGAAGTGACGGTTTTCAAAATCTGGGCAAATGGAAGAATGCAGAAGTGATCATTGAAAATTATTCTATCATTATTTACAAGCGTCCGAATTTTGAAGTACATAATCAACTGGATGCAAGAATACGGATAATGAATGCGCCACTTCTGGAGATATCGTCTACTCATATTCGTGAACTTATCTGGTCAGGGAAATCCATCAGATATCTGGTGCCCGCTAATGTAGAAGACGACATAACTACAAGTGGTTTCTTCAAAAAAGCTCAAAGGAAATAACCCAACAAAAGGCAAGCGGCAACAATAACCGGTGAAGCAATTCTGGTAAACTGTAGCAGAACAAACGTGATGATAATGATGGCAATGTTTATCAAGCTTGTTATCTTACCATCAATGAGTGAAATATCTTTTGCAATGTAAAGCGTGGAAGCGATCATAATTCCCACCACAGCAGCGTTAATGCCTTCGAGCGACCGGTAAACCGCAGCATACTTTTTTAAATTGTTCCAGATCGGAAAAAAGAACAGAACTAACAAAGCACTTGGAAGAAAAATAGCAACCGATCCAATGATACAACCTGCTATTTGCATCTCGGGCCCCATTTCTTTTAAAGAAGCACCACCTGTGAAAGAGGAAATGGAAAACACTGGCCCCGGCATGGCTCTCACAATTCCCATGGCAGTAGTCATATCATCTTTATCAATCTGAATCATGTTCCTGGCAACTTCTGGTTTTTTTTCTCTTACAATAATGGGACGCACAGAGAACTGCTCATACATCATGGGCATTAATACCTGACCTCCACCGAATACGAGACTCCCCATACGATAAGTGTTTTCAAAAAGCTGAATGGGCTTTCTGTCCGGCCAATCATTTTTTCTTGCCATTTCACTAATGATTCCTGCTGTAATAAAAATGATAGCAAACAACCAGATATTCCACCATTTGATTTTCTGGGGTTTGGTTTCGTGCTGCGGAATTCTTTTGTGACTTAGATTCGTTGCAAATCCTCCCAACACAATTAACAATGGAAAGATCCATGGTGTTTTAAAAAACAAATACGTTGCCACTACGCAAACCAGCATGATGATCCAGGTAATAGTATTTTTTACCGAAACACCGAAAGCCATCACAGAAGCATAAACCAAAAAGCCGACAGCCAATGCCGGAATGAACTTGAAGATGTTCGTATGCAAAGAGTTCTGATCAACATAATGCAACACAAAAGAAAAAGCCCCCATTAAAAAACAGGCCGGTGCAATCCAGATCAATAAGGTGACTATGGCAAGGGAGATGCCCCCTCTTTTATAACCAACCAGGGTTACGGTTTGTGTAGATGATGCGCCGGGAAGCAAATTGCAAAAAGCATTGTACTCCAGTAATTCTTCTTTGGTCACGTAAGGAGTTTTGTCCACAAACATCTTCATCATCATTGCCAGATGCGCCTGTGGGCCGCCGAAAGCAGAGATACTGTATAAAAAAATGTTTTTTAAAAACCGGACGTGGCGAAGCATCATGGCAGGATAAATTTAGAGAATTCATCGGAGCCATGATACAGATTGTTAAGAAAACAAAATTCAAAGCGATGTTATTTGCTTTATGCAATCAGTAACTGATCTTGCTGAGCTCAGATTTCTCAGCAGGTGAAACATCGGTAATCATATATTTTTTTACACCATTGATCGTTGCTTCATCCAATGCATCAATCACATTTTTGTAAGATGATTCACCGGAAGGTTTAATCAGAAATACCAAGCCGTCTTTTCCACTTTTCTCATCAACCAATTGCAACTGTTTTCGTTTTTCACGAATAAGTTTTCCAATACCGTTAAACTCATTGTAATTAGTTTGAAGAATCCTGTTTTCTTTTATTGCATTTTCAAAACCTCCCTCATAAGCCAATACGGTATTGTGATGTCCAAGTAATACGGTCAGCACTTTGCTATCTCCGGTTGGAGTTGGCGTGCCATCAGCAAGCATAAACAACTTCATTACTTTCTTTTCAGACATAGTTGTTGTGAAAATAAAAAGGTGATCAGCAAAAATCCAAGGTCCACCATTTGTGTCATATCAATTCGGAGAGAAGGATGTAATTTCCGTTTGGTTTTTTTGCTTTCGCAAATCTGCATTTCCATTTGTGCCATAGTAGTGATTTTGATCTATGATCAAATTCATTTTGTTTTCCACAAATCTCAGGCTCTGAACAAGTTTTTATTTGTACTTTTTACTTATGAAAATCATAGTGGTTCCAACGGATTTTTCGGCGTCTGCAGAAAACGCTATGTTGTATGCAGGAAACTTAGCTAAGAACATTAATGCTTCTGTTCTGCTTTTGCATGTGTATCAAATACCTGTGAGCATGAATGATATGCCCGTAATGGTGGTGTCCGTAAATGAGTTGAAGCAAAATGCTGAAATGGGATTACGGAGAGCAAAAGACCTGCTGCAAAACAGTTATGAAACATTAGAAATAAAGACAGAAAGCAGATTAGGAGATGTAGTAGAGGAATTAAAAGATGTTTGTGAAAAAAAAGATCCGTTTACCGTGGTGGTGGGAAAACATGGCATGACAGGAATAGAAAGAGTTTTGTTTGGAAGCACTTCTTTATCCATTATCCGTGCTACAACTTATCCAGTGATTGTAGTACCCGATCGTTCCAATGAAGTACAACTAAAAAATATAGCGTTAGCCATTGATGCTTCAATAGAAACTACACCGGTTCAAAAAATAAAAGAGATCGGCGCGGAACTAAAAGCTCAATTGTATCTTATCCATGTTCAACCGGAGAAAGGCGGCACATTAGACACAAGTAAATTGTGTTCTGAATTAAATGCAGAATGTCAAACCATTTACGATCATGAATTTGTTCGTGGTATTGAAAATTACATTCAGGAAAATAGGATAGACTTGCTAATGATACTTCCGCATAAGCACAACATCATAGAAAGATTATTTTACAAAACGCATACACCGGAACTGCTTCAAAAAATTTCCATTCCAATTAT
>JAICTW010000187.1 GCA_025936195.1 Flavisolibacter sp. | reverse complement strand
TAATGAAGAAAAAAACAAAACCATGAAGGAATTTATCTGTTCCTATGTAAACAAGACAAAAAAAGAGTTATTGACATTTGAACCACCCGATCATTCAGTGGATTCGGCTAGCGCTACAATTGAGAAGGATTAATAATGGTACTTCGACTTTCTTCAGCCGCGATTTGTGCCTCACCCAAGACGCATCATAAAATTTATATCCATTTCATAAACTTTCATTTATTAGTGAGCTACATACGCAGCCATTCTCTCAAAATTTGATTATTTTTAAAAAGTGGAATCGCTTACGCTAAATATACCTGATACTTTAGACCTCGATGGCCATGAAGCTGCAATGCTGCTGGCAATTAAGCTTTACGAACAAGGCAAGCTTTCACTTGGGCAGGCTGCTGAACTTGCCGAATATAGTAAAAGAACATTTATGGAACTTTTGAGCAAGTACAATGTGCCTGTTTTTAACTACGATCCCGGTGAATTAGCAAATGATATAAAAAATGCCGGCAACTATCATATCCGACACTAGTTGTCTTATTCTTCTCGATAAAATTGAAGAGTTGCACCTATTGCAAAAATTTTTGGAGAAGTCGTCACTACTCAAGTTGTTGCAGACGAATTCGGTCATTCCCTTCCAGACTGGATAAGAATAGAAAATTCTAAAAATGCATTAAGCCAGAGGTTGTTTTAGAAGTGGCACTTGATAAAGGAGAAGCAAGTGCCATTGCCCTGGCATTGGAAATAAAAGATTCCCTTTTGATTATTGATGAATTAAAGGGACGGAAACTCGCCCAAAAATTAGGTGTGACGATAACCGGAACATTAGGTGTGCTGGTGCAAGCCAAACAAAATGGATACATACCATTGCTCAGACCATTGCTTGATAAAGTTAACCAAACAGATTTTCGCTTGAGCGAGCAGTTAGTAAAAGAAACTTTAAAGCAGGTAGGTGAATAAAATCTTACAAATTTTTAGCCGCAGCTTGTGCCTCACATAAGCCATATCATTAACCCAAATACCGAAACACTCTTTCCCTATACTCCTCTAATTCACTCTCCGTACTCATCTCATCAAACTTTTCACTCTTTCCATTTTTATCCTTTCGGATAAGAATCACTTTTTCTCCATTGACAATGGTGCTCTGTGCTCTCGAAAAAATTTTTTCCAACTCATCTTTATCATTGAGCGTTTGCAGTTCCTCAATTTTTGAAACATCTATCACATACTCTCTCATAAAAAATATTTTACCAGCCGCCACTGGCGCCACCACCGCCGCCGCTTCCGCCACCAAATCCTCCAAAGCCGCCGCCACCAAATCCACCACCTCCTCCGGACCAGCCACCACCACCACTGCTTCTTCCCAACATGCTTCCTAAAATAAACGGACCAAGCCAGCCACTTCCTCTTCTCGACATATAACCTCCGCCACCGCGACCTCCACCGCCAAACATGCTAAGAATAAAAAAAAGAATAATGATGCCGACTATGATTTTCCCAATTCCTTTTCCCTTGTTTTGCCCCCGCTGATCATAACCTTCCGGTGCTTTGTATTCACCGGCAGCGGCTTTAATAATGGAGTTTATAGCATTATCAAGCCCGCGATAATAATCTTCGCTTTTGAAATTTGGCCGCAGATCCGTTTCAATGATCGCTTTTGCAATCATATCCGGAATGGCGCCTTCCAAGCCATAACCCACTTCAATTCTTAACTTGTGTTCCTGCATGGCTGCAAGGATCACAATACCGTTATTGTTCTTTTGATTGCCAACACCCCAGTCTCTTAAAATCTTTAATCCAACATCTTCAATCGGATATTCCTGTCCGCTTTTATCCGTGATCGTTGGAAGAAGAACAATAGCAATTTGATTGGACGTACTGTCATCGTACGCGACTAATTTTCTTTCCAGTGCATCCACCTGGTCCGGTGTTAATACATTGGCAAAATCGTTGACGAGTCGCGGCGGGTTCGGACGCTTGGGTACAACATTATCTATTTGCGCAAAAGCACAAACGGATAACAGTAAACTTATAAGGAGTGCTAATTTCTTCATTCGTTATCTGCCGAAAACAATTTCATCGGGCAGTTCATTTTTATCGGTATTTGAATTATAAGGAAAGTATAATTTAAGGGCTTCTCCCAAATCATGAATTCCCTGGCAAACGCCATCCACCAGTTTTTGATTTTTGAATTGAAGCAACATCTTTTTTACAACATCCTGCCAATACTGCTCTCCCACTTTCTGATGAATGCCCTGATCGCCAAAAACCGCAGCCTGCCTGTCTTTCACAGCCACATAAATAAGCGTTGCATTTCGCAATTCGGTTTCATACATTTTTAAGCCGGAAAAAATTTCCTGGGCCCTGTCCAATGCATCTACATAACGGCATTTCGATTCTACAAAAATCCGCACTTCACCACTGGTTTGATGTTCGGCTTTTTGAATGGCATCCACCAATTGCTTTTTTTCTTCTTCGGTGAAGAATTCTGTTTTCTTTTGCCAGGGAAAAATTCTCACTGCTTATTTTGTTGAATCGAAATTAACGGAAGGTTGATTTTCAAAATTGACTTTCGGAGCATTTTGTGTTCCGGGATCTGCAGTGAAACCTTCTCTTGGATGAAAGCCCATGATGCCGGCCAAAAGATTAGTTGGAAACCTTCGAACACGAACATTATACTCCTGGACCGCAGCATTAAAATCATTTCTTGCCACAGCAATCCGGTTTTCCGTTCCTGCCAATTCAGCCATTAAATTTTGAAAGGCCTGATTGGTTTGCAGGTTCGGATAATTTTCTGCAACGGCCAGCAATCTTCCCAATGCACCGGACAATTGTCCCTGTGCCTGTTGATACTGCTGAAGTTTTTCCGGTGTCAGGTTATCCGCATTGATCTGAACAGAAGTGGCTTTTGCTCTTGCATTCACTACATCGGTTAAAGTGCCGCGTTCAAAACTGGCTTCACCCTTAACGGTGTTCACCAGATTTGGAATGAGATCAGAACGGCGCTGGTATTGAGATTGAACATTGTTCCAAACTTTCTTTACATTCTCATCTTGTTTAACCAAACCATTGTAACCGCTGCATCCCCAAAAGAGAAGGATCACAACGATACCTAAAACAATTAGAAGAACCGGACTTGTACGTCTCATGTTTTTAGTTTTTAGTTGAATAAATGTACTTCAAAGTACGGAAGGGCTAACAACAAATTACACACCATGTTTAGTGGTGTGTAATTCTGTCATAAGAAGCGAGTAGTGAATAGCAAGCAGTGAGTAGTTGGCTAAGCATTTTTGATGGCTGCGATTCCCGGAAGTTCCTTTCCTTCAAAATATTCCAACATCGCTCCACCACCTGTTGATACATAACTTACTTTATCAGCAAAGCCAAACTGGTTGATGGCGGAAACACTATCACCACCACCAATTAAAGAGAACGCACCTTTCTCTGTTGCTTCTGCAATGGCCTGTGCCACACATTTGGTTCCGTGTTGAAATTTCTTCATTTCAAAAACACCCATTGGCCCGTTCCATAAAATCGTTTTTGAATTATGGATCACTTTTGTAAACGTTTCGCAAGCCATTTCACCAATGTCCAATCCCATCCAACCATCAGGAATGGTATTGCTCAATGAAGAAGACACTTCGGCATCTTCAGCAAATTTGTCGGCAATAATAGAATCGGCAGGCAGGTGAATAGTCACTCCTTTTGCTTCTGCTTTTTTCAAAAGATCTTTTGCAGTGTCTAACTTGTCTTCTTCTACCAATGATTTTCCAATTTGTCCGCCCATGGCTTTAAAAAATGTGTAAGCCATGCCGCCGCCAATGATAATATCGGTTGCTCTTTCCAAAAGATTTTCAATGATGAGAATTTTATCAGAAACCTTTGCTCCACCAATAATGGCGCAAAAAGGTTTTTGTGCACTATGCAAAACTTTTTCGGCGCTGCTTACTTCACCTTCCATCAATAGTCCGAACATTTTGTTTTCGGGTGAAAAGAACCTGGCAATAACAGCAGTGGAAGCATGTGCCCTGTGTGCTGTTCCAAAGGCATCGTTCACATACACATCACCTAACTTAGAAAGTTTTTCTGCAAAGCCTTCATGTCCCTTTTCTTCTTCTTTGTAAAAGCGAAGATTTTCCAGCAACAATACTTCACCGGGTTTTAATGCTTTTGCTTTTTGAAAAGCCTCTTCACCGATGCAATCACTGGCAAATTGAATGGGTTTTCCCAACAGGTCACTCAAATGTTTTACCAGGTGTTTGAGTGAATATTTTTCGGTTGGACCTTCTTTCGGGCGGCCAAGGTGTGACATGAGAATAACACTGCCCCCGTCGTTTAAAATTTTTTTAATGGTGGGAATAGCGGCAGTTATTCTTGTGTCATCAGTAATGTTGTATTCTTTATCGAGAGGAACGTTGAAGTCAACACGGACCAATGCTTTCTTCCCTTTGAAATTAAAGTCTTTAAACTTGCTCATATTTCCTTTTTTATTTCAACAATTGGTTGATCAGTTTCAATTAAAATTTTAAGTGCATTTGCAAAAAACAAATCAAAAATTTGACGCAGTTCTTTATTGTTTACATTACCAATATTCAAATAGAGAATTCGTGGCTTATTTCCTTGTTGGTTTTTGATTGTAACAAAATCATAGTCTTTAGTGGTAATCACCACAATATTTGGATGAAGAGCGGCAGATTGAAAAATTTCTACGTCCGAGGCAGTGTAATAATTTAATTCTACAAACGTTTTGGCGGCAATGTTGTATTCTTCCTTAATCCATTGAGCTAATCGAGCTGGCAGATTAATGTCAATCCAAAATTCTAATTGGTCATGCTGCATTTAATTCAACCTTGATAATGGGATGATTGATTTTTTCGGCAGCATACAATAAGACTGCTTTAATATCATCAGATTCTAAAAAAGGGAATTCAGAAAGAAGTTCTTCTGCCGACATGCCTGCGGCAAGATAACCTAAAACATCGGCTACACTAAAACGCAAACCGCGTATTATAGGTTTACCTCCGAATATTTTTGAGTCACTGGTTATTCGTTTTAGCAAAGCTTCCATGCAGGATTGTTTATCACAAACTTACAAACAAAAACAAAGCCGCAATAGGGGTATTGCGACCTTGAGAATTATTCGTTTTGAGAAATTTATTTGCTGATCAACTTAGCAAAGTAATGTACGGTGCGAACCAATTGCGATACGTAACTCATTTCGTTATCGTACCAGCTTACAGTTCTTACCAATTGCGTATCACCAACCGTTTGCACTCTTGTTTGTGTAGCATCAAACAAACTCCCGAACGTCATACCAATAATATCGCTGCTCACAATTTCATCTTCGTTATAACCATAGCTTTCATTGGCAGCAGCTTTCATAGCAGCGTTCACTTCTTCCTTGGTTACTTTTTTATTTAAAACAGCAGTCAACTCAGTTAAAGAACCGGTAAGCGTGGGAACACGTTGAGCAGAGCCATCCAACTTGCCTTTCAGGTTTGGCAACACCAATCCAATTGCTTTGGCCGCACCGGTGCTGTTCGGAACAATATTTTGCGCAGCTGCTCTTGCTCTTCTCAAATCACCTTTTGGATGCGGAGCATCTTGTGTGTTTTGATCATTGGTGTACGCATGAATGGTAGTCATCAAACCATTTACAATTCCATAGGAATCATCCAGCACTTTTGCCATTGGCGCCAAACAGTTGGTAGTGCAGGATGCACAGGAAATAACGGTTTCAGATCCATCCAGTATATTATGGTTTACATTGAATACAATTGTTTTCAGATCGCCAGTAGCCGGTGCAGAGATCACCACTTTCTTTGCGCCTGCTTTCAGGTGTGCTTCTGCTTTTGTTTTATCAGTGAAGAAGCCGGTACATTCCAGCACAACATCCACTCCGTGTTCGCCCCATGGAATTTGTGCCGGATCTTTCTGAGCATATATTTTAATTTCTTCGCCATTTACAATGATCGAATTTTCAGTTGCCTTTACATCCTGTCCAAAGCGTCCCTGAGCTGTATCATATTTCAACAAATGGGCTAAAACTTTCGGGCTGGTGAGGTCGTTGATAGCAACTACATCAATGCC
>JAICTW010000045.1 GCA_025936195.1 Flavisolibacter sp. | reverse complement strand
TTTGCAGAAAAGAAAGAGATCAAAGATCAAAGCATGTTGTGGGACCACCAGGTGAAAGATCTTTTCCATCGTTTAGGAAATTAATCCGCATACAGACAGAAAGAATTTCCAGCTCTCGAATAATTCAGAGGGTGCTTTCCTCCATTCCGCTAATGAATATTTGCCTGCAATTTTAAGATGATCAAAACTTTCGCAGCTTTCGGAAAATTGTTTTTTTGTCATTGAATCAATCTTCCGGTATGCAGATCCTTCTAAATGATGTTCCCATTGATCATCACTAATACTGATGTAATAATTTTTTAGCTGCGGGTATGATTGCCGGATCCTTTCTTTAAAATTTTCTTTTGAATTTCCTGTCAGATGTAAAGTGCAACTGAAAAACTTTCCCCACCAAAACATGGTACGGATAAAAAAGAGTGCATTCTTTGATGATTGTCTGGGATAATCAAGAATGAAATAAGGAAGTCCCAGATAATATTCTCCTTTGGAAATTTTGGGAGAAACAGAAAAAATTTCATTGGTCAATTGCTTCTTCCTTACAAAGTCAATTTGTTGGTCCTGCACTTCTTCCAGCAACAATTTCATTTTTTTTAAAACCCTATTCTTCGTTAAAATGATCTCGGCATTTTGCATCAGTTCTGTCTCAGCGGCTGAAAGATGTATTTTTGAAACTTCCATAACTAAAAGTATTAAAGGTACCGTTGCTGAAGAAATTAGACATATTGGTTATTAAGGCTTTCATTGGTCCTTTTGTTGCCACTTTTTTTATTACTGTATTGGTTTTACTGATGCAGTTCTTTTGGCTTTGGGTGGATGATTTTGTGGGGAAAGGAGTAAGTACAAAAGTTCTTTTTGAATTCATCTGGTATCAAAGCGCTGTGCTGGTGCCATTGGCTTTGCCACTGGCCATACTGCTTTCCTCTATCATGACATTTGGAAACATGGGAGAAAGCTATGAATTGGTGGCTATTAAATCTGCAGGTATTTCGCTTCTGCGTTTTATGAGGCCCTTGTTGTTTGTTTCTATTTTAATTTCAGGAATTGCTTTTGCTTTTTCCAACAACATTATTCCGGTTGCTACACTCAAATCAAGAACGCTATTGTATGATATTGTGAGAGCCAATCCTTCATTCGATTTAAAGGAGGGTGTTTTTTATGATCGGATTCCGGGCTTTGCCATTAAAATTGGAAAGAAAGAGCAAGACAGCATTATTAAAGATGTGATCATTTACGAACAATCGAATGGTGCGCAGGATAACTTCATCATTGCTTCCAATGGTGTGATGCGTTCATCTGAAAACAGGAGGTTCATTGAATTTATTCTGTACAATGGCTGGCGTTACGAAGAAAGAGGAGCGGCACCTAACACAGAATACATTCGCCTTGGATTTAAAGAATACAAACGAATGTTTGATATTAGTTCTTTGGGCTTACAAGAACGGACGGCAGACAGCGTAAATAAAAATAATGCCCGGATGCTCAGTATGCGGCAATTGTCTGTTGCCATTGACTCCATGCAAAAACAAAAGAACAATATCAGCAGCAGGGTGAAAGCAGAAGTGTTGGGGCCATTTACCTTTACAAGATTCATGGATAGTTCGTGGAAATCATCGCCGCAAAAAGTAAAAGCAAAGAATTTTAAAGAGATGGTTCCCGATAGCATCCGATCGATCATAGCTGAAAGACTAGTGAGTAAATTGAATAGTGCTAAAGTGAGCAATCAGATAGTGATAGATCAGGATCTGCCTCAAAAAAAATCGTTGTGGAGTTATGAGGTGGAGTGGCACAAAAAATTAATGCTTTCCTTTTCCTGTTTGGTGTTGTTTTTAATTGGCGCTCCGCTTGGTTCCATCATTCGTAAAGGTGGTTTGGGAAGTCCTTTAATATTTGCTATTGGATTTTTCATGTTATTTTATTTCAGCAGCACCAGTGGTGAAAAATCTGCAAGGGAAGGTTCCATGTCTCCTTTCGTTGGCATGTGGCTTTCTACTTTTATTTTATTGCCCATTGGAGTATTCCTTACCTACACTGCCATGCGGGATTCGCAACTGTTCAATAAAGAATGGTATTATCGCTTCTGGAGAAAACTCCGCCGTAACAAAGGATAGCTTTGTATTTTTGAAAAAAATTTATGGCGCCCTTACGTTCAAGAAGAGAGTTTATCATTAACTCCGGTAAAGCAGGATTAGGTCTTTACGTTGGTTCTGCTCTTTTATCTTCCTGCTCTTCATCAAAACTTATAACCGGTAAAAATAGTACAGGCTTTCAGCAAACGCCATTGCCTTATTCCTTTAATGCTTTGAATGAAGCTATTGACGGGACCACTATGGAAATTCATTATACCAAACATGCAGCAGGTTATGCCGCCAATTTGCAAAAGGCTGCAATGAATGAGAATGTGGACATGAATAAACCGCTGGAAGATGTGCTGAAAAAGATCTCAAAATATTCAACAACCATGCGCAACAATGGTGGAGGTCATTACAATCATGAATTATTTTGGAAATCCATGTCCCCGAAAAATGATTTAAAACCTTCGGGCAAACTGGCAACAGCTATTGATGAAAGCTTTGGTTCCTTCGATACATTCAAAACACAATTTTCCGATGCGGGTAAGAACCGTTTTGGAAGCGGCTGGGCATGGCTGTTTGTTGATAATGATAAAAAATTAAGAATTGGTTCTACGCCCAATCAGGATAATCCGCTGATGGATGTTTCGGACATCAAAGGATTTCCTTTGCTTGGTTTGGATGTTTGGGAACATGCTTACTATTTACGTTATCAAAATAAAAGAGCCGACTACATTGCTAACTGGTGGAAGGTAGTGAATTGGAATTTTATTGAGGACCGTTATAAATCGGTGGTGTGAGAACGTGAATCGTCAATCGTGAAACGTGAATTGAAGAGTTCTTTAGATTGTTGTAGTCTTGCGATGGCTCGGCGCAACAGGATTTTATTTCAGAAAGGATTTGCCATTGACAAATCCTTTCACAGTTTCCCTCTAACGATTATTTCTGATGTGATGAATGTTTCGACTTGGAACTCACGACTGCCAACTGTAAACTGCCAAACTGAGAACTCTTTTAAATAAACCTTCATTTTGTATCCCAACTTTCAACTTCCGTTTCACCATTCACCTTTCCTATCTTGCGGCAAATTTTGAGTGTGATTTCTGAAGAGAAAAATAAAAGCAGGAATAATGTAAAGCTACAGCGATGGATTGCGATTGCTTCCTCTACTTTATTGATCGTAAAATTCACAGCTTATTATCTCACACATTCTGTTTCTATTCTTACCGATGCACTCGAAAGCATTGTGAATGTGATTGCAGGGTTTATTGGTCTGTATAGTTTGCACATTGCTGCAAAGCCAAAGGATATAGATCATCCTTACGGCCATGGCAAGGCCGAATTTATTTCTGCGGCTGTTGAAGGAACATTGGTTTTGTCGGCAGGCTTCCTTATTATCTACAATGCCATAAAAAACCTGATCTATCCTGTAGAGATCCATGAATTGGACTTAGGCATTTATCTGGTTGCTGCCACTGCAATCATCAATTGGATATTGGGCGCCATTGCATTGAGACAGGGAAAGAAAAGCAATTCGTTAGCACTTCAGGCAAGCGGCAGGCATTTGCAAACCGATACCTATTCAACGGCAGCTATTATTGCCGGTTTGATTTTAATTTCTTTCACACATAAATTATGGATTGACGGAGCCGTGGCTATTGGCTTTGCTTTGTTCATTATTTATACGGGCTATAAGATCATCAGAACATCATTGGCGGGAATTATGGATGAAGCTGATATGGAATTGCTGGAGAAAATGGTTGACGTTACTGAAAAGAACCGGAAAGAAAATTGGATAGATATTCATAATCTCAGGGTAATTAAATATGGAAATGTTTTGCATGTGGATTGCCACCTCACAGTTCCCTGGTATTTGAATGTGAACCAGGCACACGAGGAGATTGATGAATTGTCAAAGCTGATCAGGACCAATTTTGGTGAAACGTTGGAATTGTTTGTTCACAGTGATGGCTGCAAATATTTTCAGTGTTATATCTGCTTTAAACATGATTGCCCGGTGCGACAGCATGCTTTCAAACAAAGAGTAGATTGGACTTTGGATAATGCCTTACAAAATGAGAAGCATAGCTTGAAGGATTTGAAGGAGTGAGGTCAACGGTCCAACGAACATACGGCCGACGAATTAAAGAATGGTTCAGAAGTAATGCATCTTTAACAAGCAAGGGCTGTACTGCTGGTAGTCCGCTTATGCGGGACCGGGATGGAGGCTGCACTTTAACTTTTTGATCCTGATAAACCTCAGCCAAAAATTAGCTTTCAAAATTTATATTTGCCACTTGCTTTAACCATAAATAATAATGAAAACAACCACCATCTGGAAAAGCGGCGAAGCATTTGACTCTTTTCAGAACAATGCCAAAATAGAAATTGATGCAAAGGCCGGAGTTAGTCCGAAAGCATTATTATTGAGCGGGCTTGCTGGTTGCTCAGGAATTGATGTGGTGGAAATTCTTGAAAAAATGCGTGTGCCTTTTGCTGGTTTAACGATTGAAGTAGAAGCGGAACAAAGTGCGGAGCATCCAAGAGTGTTCAGAGATATTCTTGTTAATTACATTGTTACAACTGCAGAAGAAAACAGGGATAAAATAAAAAAAGCTATTGATCTTTCTTTGGATAAGTATTGCGGTGTGGCTGCCATGCTCAAAAAGAACTCGAAGATCAATTATATCATTACTATTAAATCCGAATCCGAATAACTATGCTTTCTAATAAAGCGCAATATGCATTCCGGGCTTTGACCTACCTGGTTGACAAGTATGATGAAGGTCCTGTTCTTATTTCCGACATCGCCAAAAAGAAAAAAATTCCTTTGAAGTTTTTAGAGAACATTCTTTTGGAATTAAAAAAAGCCGGCATACTTGAAAGTAAAAAAGGGAAAGGCGGCGGTTATTATATCAAAGAACATCCTTCCAAAACTACGATTGCTGCTGTTGTGCGTATCGTTAATGGTCCTATTTCCATGTTGCCCTGTGTGAGTTTATACTTTTATCAGCATTGCACAAATTGCGATGAAAAGAATTGCGGCCTGCACGATTTGATGGCCCAGGTAAGAGACGCCACGCTGAATATTTTGGAACACCGCACTCTGGAAGACCTTGCCTCCGGCAAGGAACATTTAGGATAATTATTATCCTACTGATTTGGTAGGATATTATCTTTGCCCTAATTTCACCCAATTATTCATTTTTAAATTTTACATTATGGCTTTACGACTTGGTGACGTTGCGCCCAACTTTAAAGCGCAAACCACAGAAGGAGAAATTGATTTTTATGAATTCCTCGGCAATGGCTGGGGTGTCTTGTTTTCTCATCCTGCTGATTATACTCCTGTCTGTACAACCGAACTGGGAAGGACCGCTCTTTTAAAAGAAGAGTTTGCCAAACGTAATGTAAAAGTGCTGGCTGTTAGTGTTGATCCTTTGGATAAGCATTTAGGCTGGAGGAACGACATCAATGAAACACAAAACTGCCATGTTGATTTTCCGATCATTGCTGATGAAAGCAGGGAAGTAGCCACTTTGTATGACATGATCCATCCAAATGCATCGGCTACTGCCACTGTCCGTTCATTGTTTGTGATCGCTCCCGACAAGACAGTTAAATTGATGATCACTTATCCTGCATCCACCGGAAGAAACTTCTTTGAAGTGCTTCGTGTAATTGACTCTTTGCAACTCACATCTAAACACAGTGTTTCCACTCCTGCCGACTGGAAGCAAGGCGAAGATGTGATTGTGGGAGGTAACATTTCCACTGAAGATGCTCAGAAAAGATTTCCAAAAGGTGTACGGATAGTAAAACCTTACTTACGTTACACTCCTGTTCCTGACGCACAATAAGCAGGGAGAATCTACACCTTTGTATGCTATGTGAATAGAGATTTTCTCTAAAGAGGAATCCTGTGTCTAAAAATGAAAAGATGTATCAGTTAGAACAATTGCTGGATATTTATAACTCTCAATCCATTGAAGAGGCCCTGAAGCAAACAGTAAAATTGTTTCCGGGAAGAGTGAAGTTTTCTTCCTCTTTAGGGCAGGAAGACCAGGTGCTTACTGATATCATTGTACGAAATGAAATACCCGTAAATATTTTTACGATTGATACAGGCCGTCTTTTCAACGAAACCTATGAAACTTTGGAAAAGACAAGAGCGAGGTATAAGATCAACATAGATGTTTTCTTTCCGCAGGCAGAAGCGGTTCAGCAGATGGTGAATGAACACGGTGTGAATTTGTTTTATGACTCGGTTGCCAATCGTCAGATGTGTTGCAACATCCGCAAGGTGGAACCTTTAAACAGGGCTTTGCAAAATGCCGCTGTATGGATCACCGGATTAAGAGCTACACAAACCGAACACCGCAAAAATATTCCTGTTGTGGAATGGCTTGAGGATAAAAAAATCTATAAGATCAATCCATTATTGCATTGGTCCTTCGACGATATTTTAAATTACATCCATAAATTTTCAGTGCCTTACAATCCGCTTCATGACAAAGGTTTTGTGAGCATTGGTTGTGCACCTTGTACAAGGGCAATTGAACCAGGCGAAGACCCACGTGCCGGAAGATGGTGGTGGGAAGTTTCGCATAAAGAATGCGGATTGCATTTAGTAAAATGAAGACTATGAGTAAAACTGTTTTCCCAAGAGCTTTAGAAGATGAAGCGATTTATATAATGCGTGAAGTGGCGGCGCAATTCGAAAAGCCTGCCCTGCTTTTTTCGGGTGGAAAAGATTCCATCACCTTAGTGCATCTGGCACGAAAAGCTTTTTTCCCTGCAAAGGTTCCTTTTCCAATGTTGCACATTGACACAGGACACAATTTTGAAGAAACCATTGAGTTTCGCGACTGGCTGGCGGAGCATACCGGAATACGATTGATCGTTCGTTATGTGCAGGATTCCATCAATCAGGGAAGAGTAAAAGAAGAAACCGGAAAATATGCGAGCAGAAATATTTTGCAAACGGTAACATTGCTCGATGCTATTGAAGAATTAAAACTCGATGCTTGTATTGGTGGTGCCCGCCGCGATGAGGAAAAAGCAAGAGCCAAAGAAAGAATGTTTTCCGTTCGGGATGATTTTGGACAGTGGGATGCCAAAAAGCAAAGACCCGAATTGTTTGATATGCTGAATGGGAAAATAAATGTAGGTGAAAATGTTCGTGTGTTTCCGATTTCTAACTGGACAGAATTGGATGTTTGGAATTACATCAAAGAAGAAAAACTGGCTTTGCCTTCAATTTATTTTTCGCATAAACGCCAGATCATTGAACGGGATGGATTGTACTGGCCGGCTTCTTCGTTTTTAAATACATCAGAAGACGAAATTCCGTTTGAAGCAACCGTGCGTTTCAGAACTGTTGGCGATATGACCTGTACAGCAGCTGTGCTTTCCGATGCATCTGACATTGATACCATCATTGCTGAAATTAAAGAAGCCACTATTTCCGAACGCGGAGCCCGTATTGACGACAAACGCTCCGAAGCCGCTATGGAAAAGAGAAAAAATGTGGGTTATTTCTAGCTTTTCTTTGAATTAAATTTTACAATAAGTAGGACTGAATTAAACAATAAAAACCGGAAACCGAGGTGGAAAAAAATGCGGCCAATATAGAAAGTCCTACTTCCTTGAATGGTGAGCACAGGAATGAATTGTATCCGGTTTTTTTAAAGCTCGATCAACTAGAAACTTTAATAGTAGGAGCAGGAAACGTGGGCTTGGAAAAATTGCAGTCCTTAGTCTCCAATTCACCAAATGCGTGCATTACTGTTGTCGCTTCTGAAATAGAAGATGAAGTAAAACAACTCATTTCTCAATATTCTTTCTGCAAATTTATTCAACGGCCATTCCGCGAATCTGATCTCGATAATAAAGACCTCATTATTCTTGCTACAAAAGATCGCCGTTTGCATGAATACATAAAAGGAATTGCAAAAGAAAAAGGCATATTGGTAAATGTTGCAAACGCTCCCGATCTCTGTGACTTTGATCTGGCAAGCATTGCTCAGAAAGGAAGCTTAAAAATTGCTGTTTCCACAAACGGCTTGTCTCCAGCCATTGCCAAAAGAATTAAAGAAGTCATTGATGATGTAATCCCTCAGGAAATGGAAAATGTGTTGCATGATATGAATATCATACAGCAAAGAATGAATGGGGATTTTGAAGAAAAAGTAAAACAACTTAATGGGCTCACAAAAATGTTGGTATCAAAGCAAATTTCTCTTGAAGATATCAACAAGCCCGGGCAAAAGCGCTGGCAAAAGATTGTGAAATGGTGCCTGTTTGCTTTTTGCTTTATGATCATTGGTCATACCATTTTATCCTATGTGCCGCTTGATCAAATATGGATCAACATTCAATCTGTTTCTAAACCTTTTGAGCAAAAGACATTTTTGATGATGCTGCTGACAGGATTTATGGCGCAAATGGTTGATGGCTCTTTGGGAATGGGATATGGAACTATTTCAACTACGTTTTTGTTAGCGATTGGTGTCAATCCTGCAATAGTCAGCAGCCGTGTGCACTCGGCAAGAGTTTTTTCGAGTGGTGTCTCCGGGTATAGCCATCATCGTTTTGGTAACATCAATAAAAAATTATTTGGTGCGATCGTGGTACCCGGAATTATTGGTGCCGTAATTGGAGCTTCGTTGGCGTTCTCTGCGCAGAAATATTCTTCTTATGTGCGTTTGCCGCTCTCTTTGTACACGCTTTATCTCGGGTACTATATAATGAGAAAGGCATTTGCAAAATCGCAGCATCATTCAAAAGTAAAAAGGGCGGGATGGCTTGCAGCGGCCGGAGGTTTTATGGATTCGTTTGCAGGGGGCGGGTGGGGAACCTTGGTAACGAGTACGTTGTTATCCAAACGGCGGACACCCCGCTATGTGATCGGGTCCGTTTGCCTGGCCGAGTTTTTTGTTGTGTTTGTTAGCTCCATCACATTTTTTATCCTGTTGAAAAGCATTCCAATACTAGATGTCATTGGCCTGGTTGCGGGTGGATTGATTGCTGCTCCTGTTGCGGCACGCCTTGTAGGCAAAGTGCCGATGAAAACAATGTTTATTGCAGTCGGTCTATTGGTGATTCTTACCAGTTGTAACACATTGTGGAATGCGGTAAGACAAATATTTCCCTAAATTATTTATGCTATGAATTGAATACATCTCGATAAAGAGAATTTCTTTTAACTTATTAGTCCATAAAAATCGTAGACTATTATAAACGAATATCAAAAAGAACAAATTAACAGTTATGAGAAGAGTTATCCGATTAGAACAGGAATTAGATCGCAAAAAATTACACAGGATTGTAAGCTTGATGGTACTGATGATTTTGATACAGGCAAAATCATTTGCCCAGGATCTTATCGAAATTTCAGGAGTTGTTACCAGCCAGGAGAAACATGAACCACTGTCTGGAGTTGCCATTAGTATTAAAGGAACGGTTGCGGGAACAACAACATCAAATGATGGAGCCTTCTCATTAAGAACGAAACAGAAACTTCCTTTCACTTTATTGTTTACTTCAATTGGTTTTGCTCCGCAGGAAGTTGAAATAAAATCATTAGATTCTAAACTCGATATTGCCCTGGCTACACAAACTGTTTTAGGAAATGAAGTTGTAATTACTGCATCTCGCGTTTCTGAAA
>JAICTW010000547.1 GCA_025936195.1 Flavisolibacter sp. | reverse complement strand
TTGAATTGAAAAAGTTAAGCGACATATTATACAAGGTGCAGATCACCGCACTAGCAGGCAGCACAAACATTGATGTCAATGATGTGCAGATTGATTCCCGCAAAGCGCAAAAGGGAAGCTTGTTCGTTGCGGTAAGAGGAGTTGCTGTGGATGGGCATCAGTTCATTTCAAAAGCAATTGAACAAGGCGCCACCGCTGTTGTGTGTGAAGAAATACCTTCATCAAAAAATGAAAGCATCACTTTTGTACAAACAAGCAACAGTGCAGAAGCAGCCGGATTGATCGCTCATAATTTTTACGACCAGCCAACATCCAAATTAAAATTAGTTGGTGTTACCGGAACTAATGGAAAGACAACCATTGCGACGCTTCTTTATAAATTGTTTACCTGCCTTGGATATAAATGCGGATTGCTGAGCACTGTTGAAAATCAAATTGCGGGTAAAGTAATTCCATCAACACATACCACTCCTGATGCAATTAGCTTAAATGCATTGTTGAAGCAAATGGCGGATGAAGGTTGTGAATATGCATTTATGGAGGTAAGCTCTCATGCTATTCATCAGAGGAGAATAGCAGGACTGGAATTTGCCGGCGCTTTGTTCAGCAATATCACTCACGACCATCTGGATTATCACAAAACATTTGATGAATACATTAAAGCAAAGAAAAAGTTCTTTGATGATCTGTCTTCATCTGCATTCGCTATCACCAACATTGATGATAAGCGTGGCAATGTGATGTTGCAAAACACTGCTGCTAAAAAATATACCTACAGTTTAAGAACGGTTGCCGATTTCAAAGGAAAGATTTTAGAGAACAGTCTCACTGGTTTGTTTATGACCATCAACGACCAGGAAGTTCATTTTCGCTTAATTGGTGAATTCAACGCCTATAATTTATTAGCTGTTTATGGAGCCGCCATTTGCCTGGGAGAAGACAAAGCGCATGTATTGCAATGCTTAAGCAATACAACCGGTGCGGAAGGAAGATTTGATTACATCATTTCACCAACGGAAAAAATAATCGGCATTGTAGATTATGCACACACGCCTGATGCATTGGTGAATGTATTGACGACAATTAAAAAGTTAAAACAAGGTCACGAACAATTGATAACGGTTGTGGGTTGTGGTGGTGACAGGGACAGAACAAAGCGTCCCGTTATGGGAGAAGTTGCCTGTGAGCATAGTGATAAAGTGATCTTCACCAGCGATAATCCACGCAGCGAAGACCCGCAGGAAATATTGAATGAAATGGAGAAAGGATTGAATAGTGCTGCCAAAAGAAAATACATCTCCATTGTTGACCGGAAGCAGGCAATTAAAACGGCGGTGAACATGGCAGGTCCTGAAGATATTGTTTTGATCGCCGGTAAAGGACATGAAAAATATCAGGAGATCAAAGGAGTGAAGCATCACTTTGATGATAAAGAAGTGTTGAAAGAAATGTTTGAACTATTAAATAAATAAAAGAATGCTGTATCACTTATTTGAATGGTTTAAATCTGAAGGTATCAAGTTCCCTGGAAGGGAGCTATTCGGCTTTATTACATTCAGAGTGCTGCTGGCAGTTATCCTTTCGTTGCTGATCACAACTGTTTATGGAAAGAAATTGATTCGTTATTTACAGAAGAAGCAAATTGGTGAATCAGTTCGTGATTTAGGATTGGCAGGCGAACAACAAAAGAAAGGAACGCCAACAATGGGTGGTATCATCATCATCCTTGCGATCTTGATTCCGACACTGTTGTTGGCAAATCTTACCAAAGTTTATGTGCGGTTAATGATCTTCAGCACACTTTGGTTGGGTGCAATCGGTTTTATTGATGATTATTTGAAATTGCGTGCAAAGAAAATAGCACAGCAACAAGGTGTTGCTTACAAGAAAGGTGATAAAGATGGTTTGGCAGGATGGTTTAAAATATTCGGACAGGTGGCATTGGGAGTTACCGTGGGTGCAACACTTTGGTTTAACAGCAATGTAAAAACATGGAGAGAATACGTCGGTACAAACCCTCCGCCGATTGCGCACAAGGTTGAAATTAATGGCAAAACACATGTCTTTGTTGATACCAAAACTCCTGTCACAACAATTCCTTTTGTAAAGGGGCATGAATTTAATTATGCAAAACTGCTTCCGGCGGCGTGGAGAGATTATTCATGGATCCTTTACATACTGATCGTCATCTTCATCATTACAGCAGTTTCAAATGGCGCCAACATCACTGATGGCCTCGATGGATTGGCAACAGGAACATCTGCTATCATCAGTACTTGTCTTGGAATTTTTGCTTATGCAAGCGGAAGTCTTGTGTTTGCCGATTATCTCAACATCATGTACATACCCAATCTTGCCGAGCTCTCTGTTTTCATTGGAGCAATGATCGGTGCCTGTGTTGGTTTTTTATGGTACAACTCTTTCCCTGCGCAAGTGTTCATGGGTGATACCGGTAGTTTAACACTGGGAGGGTTAATCGCTGCATTAGCCATTATCGTTCATAAAGAGTTATTGATACCCATTATCTGCGGGGTGTTTTTGGTGGAGAACATCAGTGTGATGCTGCAGGTAACCTATTTCAAATACACGAAGAAGAAATATGGTAAAGGCAGAAGGATCTTTTTGATGAGCCCTTTGCATCACCATTATCAAAAGAAAGGATATCATGAAGCCAAGATCGTAACAAGGTTTTGGATCATAACCATATTGTGTGCGGTTGTTTCGATTGTGACATTGAAGTTGAGATAAATGGAAGTAAAGAAATTGTTGAAAAACCACCATCAAAGAGGAACTATGAAAAGCCAAGAGTCCGAAAGCAATTGTGTAGCAGATCAGTAAATGTAATGCAGATGAAAAACCAACATTCCGTACACAAATGGAAATTGAAACAAATAACAATAAAAGAATTTAACTCTTCTCCCCTCTATCCGCCACAGGCGGAACTGGAGAGGGGCTGGGGGTGAGGCGATGAATAAACGATTTGTCATATTAGGCGGAGGAGAAAGCGGAGA
>JAICTW010000657.1 GCA_025936195.1 Flavisolibacter sp. | reverse complement strand
CGCCGACTTTATTGCGGTTGGCCATGTATGACCGGAACAGGAGTACTTACGAACAAACGCCACATATTTTTGCATTAAAAAAACCCGGATCGGTTTATTCTACGTCTCCCAACAGTATACGTACAGGATCAGATAAAATAAGTTTTGCCATTGGCGCTTATGATAAATTCAGTCATTACAATCATGTGTTTGGAATATACAGTGCAAAGATTTCAATGGATGATCAACCGGTTTCTGAATTTGTTTTAGATAATTTCAGCTATAACGATACACGATACATCAATGCACAAATTGATTATCCAATGAAATCTAGAGGTGGTGCATCGGTGCAGCACATTAGTCCTTTACCGGGTGCACAGGAAGTGGTTTATCATCTTTTTAATAAGGATGGTTGCATTCATTTGAACGATAGCAGGCCTCATAAAATTTTAATTGAAGTGAAAGATGCCAATAACAATGTATCCAAACTTCAATTCACTGTTCAATACGATGAAAGCCTGAAAAAAACGTATCCATCAACAACAGATGAGAGATTTCTTCCCAACAATGTGAATGTTTTTGAAAGAGATGATTTTGAATTGTTCACTACAGAAAAATCAATTTACGATACCATAACAGTTAACTACAATGAAACAAAGAACAACGTTGCCAATTCCATTTCTTCTTTGTTTTCGTTTCTAAACGCTTCCGTTCCCTCTCATGACTCGGTAACTGTTCGTATCAAGCCAACTGAAAATATTCCTGAAGAATGGAAAGACAGAGTTGTTATCAAAAATGTTTCCGGAAGCAAGACCTTTGTTGAAAAAGCAGAACTTCAAAAGGATTTCTATGCTGCAAAGTTTCGACAATTCGGGACCTACCAGGTTTTTATTGACAAAGAATCACCGACTGTAAATGCTCCTTCATCCGATCTTTCCAAAGCAAGCCGGATCGCTTTCATTCCGCACGATGATTTCAATACCATCAAAAGCTTTCGAGCAGAAGTAGATGGACAATGGCTGCGCTTCACCAATGATAAAGGAAGAACATGGATCTATACATTCGATGAACATTTTCCCAAAGGCGAACATGAATTAAAAGTGATTGTTGAAGATGAAGCGGGAAATGTAACGACAAAGATGTGGAAGGTGAGAAGATAAAATTTTCCTGATAAGGGAAGCCATCAACCCAACTTATCCAGTATTTTATCAAGCTTAAATTTTTCATTATAAAACTATTCATCACAACACGATAACTTCAAACTACAAACTATAAACTACAAACTATTCATGGCTACACATTTACTGGAAGGGCAAAAAGCACCAACATTCACAGGCATTGACCAGGACGGAAATAAAATTTCTTTGACTGATTTCAAAGGGCAGAAAGTGGTTTTATATTTTTATCCCGAAGACGATACTCCAACATGCACCATACAGGCTTGTAATCTCAGAGATAATTACTCCCTGCTGAAGAAAAATGGATTTAAAGTAATTGGTATTAGTCCCGATGATGTAAAGAGTCATCAAAAATTCAGAGAGAAATTCAGCCTGCCTTTTACATTAATTGCTGATCCAGAGCACAAGATTATTGATAAATACGGCGTATGGGGAAAGAAGAATTTATATGGAAGAGAATATATGGGATTGCACCGCACCACATTTGTCATTGATGAAAAAGGAGTTATCGCAAAAATCTTTCTTCGTCCCAAAAACAAAGCACATGCGGAAGAGATTGTGAAATTTGCTTCCTGAATAGTATCTTGGCAGTGCAATCCATACTTATGAAACGAATCGCACTGCTTTTGGTAATTGTTTCTATAATAAGCTGCACCAAGGAAAAAGAATCCAATTCAATTGTTGGCAGTTGGAACCTTACACAAATCAATTCCGGAAACACTTCATCCGTTTACCTGTCGGGTACGGAACTTTCCGTTGAATTTAAATCAGACAGCAGCTTTACTATTTTAGGCCCTAAATCAAACTATACTTTTTTGCGCGACTATGATAAATACATAATCGTAAGTAATAACAGAATCCGGTTTTTCAATACGGCTTCTAACGAAGAACTTTTTGCCGAATTTTATGTGAACAATACCTTGTCGCTTTCCTACGAAGTACGTTGTCCCTACGAAGAAAAATTCACCCGCCGCTAATGATCCATTCTATTTCACCAACATTAAATTTTTCTTCGACCGCATGTTGAACAACCATTTGCCCCATGTTGTTCACATCCGTAAACTCCGCTTCAAAAACACGATTGTCTTTTTTCAGCTTCACCAATTGATTTAATTTATACAGATGCTTCTTGTATTGTTCAATAATTGCCGAAGGATCAGCAATCATTAATTGATAGTTTTCTTCCAAAATTGTGCATAGTTGTTTCGCCAGATGAACGGGTTGAAATTCCTTTCCTGTAATTTGTTTTAAGGAAACAGCTCTTATGCCCAGTTCTCCAAAACCAGTTTGGTTCACATTAATGCCTGTACCGGCCACAGCCATCTTCCATTTACT
>JAICTW010000406.1 GCA_025936195.1 Flavisolibacter sp. | reverse complement strand
GACCTTATCTATTTCTTTGTGTTCATATTCTCTGAATTTTTGCAACCATTCCGTATGTAGTTTTTCTTCGATCAACTCAGTCAGCAGCGGAAGTGTTTCTTTGCAATCGCCCCAAACCGGAACGGTTGCTTTTACATTCTTATCAATTTCTGCAGGATCAATGTCCAAATGAATCACCTTCGCCTGCTTTGCATATTTATCCAATCTTCCGGTAACACGATCATCGAAACGCATACCCACTGCAATCAATACATCACATTCATTCGTCAATACATTCGGACCATAATTGCCATGCATACCCAACATGCCAACTGCAAGCGGATGATGAGTGGGAATGGCACTCATTCCAAGAATTGTCCACGCAGCAGGAATGCCTGCTTTTTCAATGAATCGCTGAAATTCTTTTTCCGCTTTACCAAGGATCACACCTTGTCCGAAGATCACAAAAGGCTTTTTGGCTTCATTGATCAATCGTGCTGCTTCGGCAATGTATTCTTTGCGCACAATAGGTTTGGGACGATAGCTGCGAATGTGTTCGCATTTTTTGTATCCTTCGTAAGCAAATTGTTGCAACTGTGCATTCTTTGTAATGTCAATCAACACAGGACCAGGCCTTCCGCTTTTGGCAATGTAAAATGCTTTTGCTAACACGGAAGGAATTTCAGTGGCATCCGTTACCTGATAATTCCATTTGGTAACCGGTGTTGTAATATTGATCACATCTGTTTCCTGGAAGGCATCGGTTCCCAACAAATGCGCAAACACTTGTCCGGTGATGCAAACAAGAGGAGTGGAGTCAATCATGGCGTCGGCCAAACCTGTTACCAGATTTGTTGCACCGGGACCACTTGTTGCAAACACAACACCTGTTTTGCCGGATGCTCTTGCAAAACCTTGTGCGGCATGAGTAGCACCTTGTTCATGACGAACGAGTATATGTTCAATACGATCCATGTAATCGTATAATGCATCGTAAATGGGCATTATGGCACCACCAGGATAACCAAAGACGACCTCGACACTTTCTGCTAAAAGTGCTTCCAACACTGCCTGGCTTCCACTGATGGTAGTTACCGGTTTTGCTTTTTCTTTGGTTGTCTCTTTTGTTAAATTGAGTGTTTCCATAATTTTTATTTTCTGATTTAATAAATGCTATTGTTTTTATGCTTCATCGGTTACACAGCCCTGATTGGCCGGTTTTACACATTGTGCGTATTTAAATAAAATTCCTTTGCTTGCTTTTAATGGCGGTTGTTTCCATTTCTTTTTTCTTTCAGCAAGAATTCCTTCATCAAGTTTTACATTGATGGTGTTTTTGTTTGCATCAATTTCAATGATGTCATCATCCTGAACAAGTGCAAGTCCGCCGCCATCATACGCTTCCGGTGTAATGTGACCTACCACAAAACCATGTGTGCCACCACTGAATCTTCCGTCGGTAATTAATGCAACAGATTTTCCCAATCCTGCACCAATAATGGCTGATGTGGGCTTCAGCATTTCAGGCATGCCGGGTCCGCCTTTGGGACCAACATATCTGATCACAACCACATCACCCGGCTTTACTTTGCCTGACTGAATGCCGGCAATCAATTCAAACTCTCCGTCAAAAACTCTTGCCGGTCCTTCAAAGCGTTCGCCTTCCTTACCACTGATCTTTGCCACGCTTCCGTTTTCAGCAAGATTGCCATAAAGAATTTGTAAGTGTCCCGTTGGTTTAATGGGATCTGTTATTGGATGAACAATTTTTTGTGTTTCAAAATCGAGATCAGGAATAGCTTCCAGATTTTCTGCGATTGTTTTTCCTGTCACTGTTAAGCAATCACCATGAAGGAAACCCTGCTTCAATAAATATTTCATCACAGCAGGAATGCCACCGTGTTGGTGCAAATCCTGCATTAAATATTTTCCGCTGGGTTTGAAATCTGCTAACACCGGAACTTTATCACTGATCTTTTGAAAATCATCCTGTGTTAATTCCAGATCAACACTTTTTGCCATGGCAATCAAATGCAATACTGCATTGGTTGATCCGCCCAAAACCATTATAATCGTAATTGCATTTTCAAATGCTTTGCGTGTCATGATATCTTTTGGCTTGATATCTTTTTTCAAAAGAAGCTTGATGGCTTTTCCAGCTTCCAGACATTCTTTCTTTTTTTCCTGGCTGATGGCAGGATTGGAGGAAGAGTAGGGAAGGCTCATTCCTAATGCTTCAATGGCAGCAGCCATGGTATTAGCCGTATACATGCCACCACAGGCACCGGCACCAGGACAAGATGCTTTCACCACGCAATGAAAGTCTTCTTCGGAAATTTTTCCTGCAATCTTTTGTCCCAATGCTTCAAATGCAGAAACAATATTCAGGTCCTGTCCGTTGTAATGGCCGGGAGCAATGGTGCCACCGTAAACCATGATTGACGGACGGTTCAATCTTCCCATTGCGATGATGGAACCCGGCATGTTTTTATCACAACCGGGCAATGCAATCACGGCATCATAATATTGTGCGCCGCAAACAGTTTCAATGGAATCAGCAATAACATCGCGACTTACCAATGAATAACGCATGCCGTCTGTGCCATTGGCCATTCCATCACTCACACCAATGGTGTTGAAGATCAGGCCAACGAGATCAGTATCCCAAACACCCTGCTTTATAATTTTGGCAAGATCGTTCAGGTGCATGTTGCAGGTATTACCATCGTAGCCCATGCTAACAACACCAACTTGCGCTTTCTTTAAATCTTCATCAGTTAATCCAATGCCGTAAAGCATGGCCTGTGCTGCAGGCTGTGTTTGATCCTGCGTTAAAACCTTACTGTATTTGTTTAGTTCGTTCATGCTAATTCTTCTACGGGTTTAATTTGTTTTTCGAGTACTAAATTTTTATAGGCTTCCTGAATTACTGCACCCAATGTTACGTTCCAGCTCTTCGGAAATTTTTTATCGTCCAGTGATTCAATGCCGATCACTTCCGCAGCAGTGCCGCAATAAAAAGCGCTGTCTGCTTTATACACCTCTTCAGGAGTAATTTGTTTTTCTACAACTTCAATGCCTAAAGAGTTACAAATTTCAATCACCGTGGCTCTTGTAATGCCTGGTAAAATGCTTCCACGTTGCGGTGTGTACAAAACATCATCTTTTTCATAGAAGAAATTGGCGCCAGGGCCTTCTGCAACAAAGCCATTTACATCCAATAACAATGCTTCATCATAGCCTAAGTTTTTTGCTTCTTTTGTGGCAAGAATAGAGTTTACATAATGACCGGAAACTTTTGCTTCCACAATAAAGCTTGCGGGTGTTATTCTTCTGTAGGATGATATTTTCAAACGCACCAATTTTTCTCCAAGCAATGCTCCCCATGCCCAGGCTGAAATGGTTATTTGTGAAGAGGTTCCTCCTGTCAATGACATATTTGGAGGACAGGTAACAATCGGACGCAAATACGCATCGGTCAGATTGTTTCTTCTCAGCATTTCATAAGAGATTTCAATCAATTCTTCATTTTTATACGGATAAGGAATGCCAATTGCTTTTGCAGAAAATTCCAATCTGTCGAAATGCTCTTCTGCTTTGAAGATCTTTACGCCGTTTCCGGTATTATAAGAACGGATGCCTTCAAACACGGCATAACCATAATGCAAAGAGGTGTCGTACAAATTTCCTTTTGCATCAATAGCTTTTACGAATTCGCCGTTGTGATAAATAATGGTGTGATCGTTGTAATACATACCTGCCTGAATAATTTTTTGCAATAAAAAAACCCGCCTTT
>JAICTW010000353.1 GCA_025936195.1 Flavisolibacter sp. | reverse complement strand
CCTACATGGTATTCATGTGTTTTAATTGCTGATGTCCCGCCGAGGAAAGTAAAGCTGTGATCACCAATATTCTTTTTATAGTTGGCAAAGTTTTCCCACTGCCAGGTGTACCAGTTGTTGCTTAGATCATAGCCTCCAGTAACAGAATTCAACCGTTCGCTGGAAAACCAATACGTAGGATTCCACCCATGTGTAGTTTGAAATGTGGCGTCAATTCCAATTCGTGAAGTGATGGTCAGTCCGGGCAAAAGATCAATATCGGCAAATACATTTCCTACAATTTTGTTTTGCACCGTTTCACCTTTGGCGAGTTCAATACGCTCAACAGGATTGCCATATTCTCCCTTGAGATAATTGGAAATACCATATAAGTTTCCGTAAGCATCTCTTCTCAATAAAGAGGAGATGGGAACAGAATCTGGAGTCAGGGCCGATAATGCACTGACCACATGAGCAGGATAATTGCCGGTGTAAACAATAGGTGTGATGGGATCCATCACCAGGGCATTGGCCATTACAGAAGTAAATTCATCATTGTCAGAAATGGCTCTTCTTTTATAATTAGAGTAAGACAAACGGTTACCAATATTCAGCCATGGCTTCACACGATGATCGCCATTGAAGCGAACGGTATATCTGTCAAACTGCGATTTGCTTCCTCCAATAATTCCTTCCTGTGTAAAATAAGTACCTCCGATTAAATACGTTGATTTATCATTGCCACCGCTGAATTGCAGGGAATGATGTTGTTGCGGCACGGTTTGTAAAACAGCATCCAACCAGTTGGTGCCTGTCCCAATTCCAATAAGATCGGCCTGCGTTGGAGCATTGGCAACACCAGCTTCCTGCAAATATTGCTGATACTCCTGCGCATTCATCATTTTAATGAAGCCATGCTTTATGGATTGCTGTACGTATTGCCCGTTATAACTTACTTCTCCGGAATTTTTCTTCCCCGTTTTTGTAGTAATGATCACAACACCATTGGCCGCTTCGGCGCCGTAAATAGCTGCTGAAGCGGCATCTTTCAAGATTTCGATGGAAGCAATTTCAGAAGGATCGAGGTATTCAATTCCGCTGGCGCGAATTCCATCCACAATAAATAAAGGATTACAATTTCGATTAGAGCCTGCACCACGAATCCGGATATTCACTTCAGAACCGGGCTGGCCCGAAGTAGGAAGCACCAATACACCTGCGGTACGTCCCTGCAAGGCTTGTTCAATACGGGTGGAAGAAACGGATTCAATTTCCTGTTGCTTTACAGAAGAAATGGCCCCCGTTACCAGACTTTTTTTCTCCTGATCATAGCCTACGACCAGCACTTCTTCCATTTTTAATACCGCAGCTTTCAATTGAATGTTGAGTACAGATTGATTGCTCACAGGCACTTCGGTTTTACCATAGCCAACATAGCTTATCTGAAGTATGGCATCAGGTACTACGGTAAGGGAAAAGGTTCCGTCGGAGTTTGTGGCCGTTCCGTTGTTGGCATCTTTTTCAACAATGGAAACACTGTTCAACGCTTCATCGTTTTCACCGGTAACTCTTCCTGTAATACGAATGGCTTTATTTTCACCGGCATCCTCGGAAAGAACAGCGATCAGGTGCTCATTCACTTTTTTATAGGTAAGGCCTGAGTTCCGGAATAATTTGTCCAGAGCCTGGTAAACAGGAATATTGTCAACGGCAAAATCAACTTTATTCTTTAATGGCTTCAGATCGTAATTGTAGAGGAAACGAACATCCGCCTGCTTTTCAATAGCAGTCAGCACTTTGCGGATCTCGGTTTGTTTTACCCGGATGGTAACGCTTTGTCCATTTACCTCAGCAGTCAACAATTGAAACACAGCAAAAAAAAGCAAAGCAGTAAAAAGCCTCATATTCATTCAGAATTTTAGAAGCGATGCCTATGCACCTGCCGGAGGTGCATTTTTTTCATTACTTTTAAAATGGTGTAACAATTGGGAAGTCCTGTTGATCAACAAACAGGTTTCCGTTATAACTACCGGGAAATGTTGCCGCATTTCCCGTTTTTATGCAATCGCCTATTTAACTGAATCTATTTTTTCCAAATCTCGATCTCTCTCCCGTTGATCCTGTAATGAAACGGTTCAATGTATTGCAGGGCTTTCAATGCTTCTTCAATGGTTTCATTGGATAATGGATAACGAATGGGCGTATTCCCTGCCTTGTCGTCTTTGAAACGGATTTTTACATTATACCAACGTTCCAGCTTTGCCGCATTCTCCCGTAAAGTTTCACCGTCAAAAAGAAGTTTGTTATAAACCCATGAAGTTTCCGCAAGTGCCGTATCGGAAAGGTTCTTGGGAACAGTTGTAATAGCGAAGGGCTTTCGTAAACTTATCTCCTGCGGCTTTCCAACTGTCGTTTCGGCCATTGCCGATTCTTTATTAAAGACCAGCTTATCATGAGGATGTAAAATAAGTTTTGGCGAGGCAGGATCTCTTTTATTGGTTATTTCAATCAAACCACGGATCAGGGTAGCTTCTATTGAAGATTCTTTCGGATAGGATTTGACATTAAATGCTGTGCCCAAAACCCTGACATCTATATCGGATGTATGAACAATGAAGGGATGCTTTTTATCTTTCACCACATCAAAAAAAGCTTCGCCTTCCAATGTCACTTCGCGGATGCTGTCGTTAAAATTGCTTTTGTATTCCAGTTTGCTTTCCGAATTCAACCATACCTTACTGCCATCGGGCAACAGGAAACTGGTTTTGGCGCCGGGCTTTGTGGTTACTTCATTTAAAGCCAGGTCATTTTTATGCGGACGGCCGGAGTACCTGATAAAAAGATAAGAAGAAGCGAAAACGATAAGCAGGGCGGCCGCAATTAAGAATCGTTTGAGAGTGAAAACCGCTGCCGGTTTCTTTGCAAAAGAGTCAGCCCATTGAGAACCGGAATTCTCTTCCATTTCCTTTTCGGCTATGGCTAATATTTGTTGAAACTGAACGTCTTCCTGTATTTGATTACTTTCTAACTTAGGATGCGAATGCCAGTAATCCGAAACAACAGCAAAGAAATATTGACACCGTGGGTTTTCTTTCAGGAGATTTTCCAATTCCTGAATTTCTTCCGTCCTGGCTTCGCCTGATAACTTCCGGGCTATTAATTGTGCAAAACGATCGTTGACCATAGCTGTTATACCTTTAAGACAGCATCTTTGAATGATGCCCCTAAAGAAGGAAAGAAATTTAGGTTTTCTTACCATTTCTTGCGGGAAAATAATCAAAATCTGCCTTAACCTTATCGCTGATCTGTTTTACAGCAATCATCATTTGAGCATCCACTGTTTTTGGAGAGATGTTGAGAACGGCGCCAACCTCCTTATAACTCAGGCCGTCTTCCCTTACTAATTTAAAAACCATTTTGCACCGCGGCGGCAATTGATCAATGGCTTCATTGATCTTCTTTAGCAATTCGGAAGTGATCATTTTCTTTTCCGGCGAATGATCATCGAAGAACTGTACAGAGAAAAAATCGAAAGGTTCAATAATGCTTTCCCTCGCCTTTGCTGCTAAATAATTCAATGATGTATTTTTCGCAGCGGTATAGAGATAGACTGTAAGATTCTGAACACTTGTAATGGATTCTCTCCTTCTCCAGATTTTTATGAATACTTCATCAACAATTTCCCTGGCCGCGTCGTTTGATTTCACAATGGCTCCCGCAAACCGGGTTAATTTTTTGGAGTACATGTTGAACAACTGCCGGAAGGAGTTTTGATCGCCCAATGCAATCTTTTCTTGTATGCTTTGCAGCAAAGTGTTGTTCGTTGATTGGTCATCCATAAAGCAATCGTCGCAGTGTACTGCTAATTTAAGCTTTCATTCAGGACTTCAAAAAAAATTATTGGGCGATTGCAAGAATCTGATAAAATAATACCAGCAGTTGCTCTACAAAACTTTATGAACGATGACTATGCTCTGCGAAAAAAATAAAAATATTTCCTGCGAATCAGTATTCCGAATCAGCAATGATTTCATTGGAGAAAAACTTCATTTCTCATTCGACAAACCTTAACACGATCCTCATTTTCATTCGTTGTTTATTAACTAAACGCAGGGGATTCAGGCACAATTTTTACAATAGACATTTGTGTATAACTAAGAAATGAAAATTGTAATTAGTTTTAGTTATCTTGTAGAATCAGTTATTCAATCGGGATTAAATCCGGATCCCGCTAATATCCGCCTAAGGCGATAAAGTGGGAAAAGCCGGGAATTGTAAAACGAAAATTGAAACAGAATTGAGAGACACAATTATCAACCTTGAAACCGTTAACCCTAT
>JAICTW010000323.1 GCA_025936195.1 Flavisolibacter sp. | reverse complement strand
TTACCACATAAGCACCAATTTTAAATTTCGTCAAAGGATTGAAGGGCCATTTGAACACACGTTCTACTCCGGCAAACAATTCAAAGTATTTCAGGTTTCTTTCGGGTGCATAAAGGAAGCCACCGCCTGCCACTTCACGCAGCTCCAGTTTTTTAAATAACGGAATTTTATTTAGAAAAGCTCCGTTGAATTCATGCACTAAATGTCCCTGGTAAAACCTTTTGAATAACGGAAAGGTGGAATCTAATGCCTGGAACGAACGGTCGGGATTCATAAAAAATAAGGGATCGCCTCTTCGTTGAAAATTATAGTCAAGAAGTCTCAGATCTTTTTGCGAGAGAAAGCTTCCTGATTTTAATTCGTAACGCATATTGCCTAATACGCCAACATTGATGGTTTGTTTCAAACCAAACTCCAGGTAATCAAAATCCGTTTTGCTTCCCATGATATTGGGAATACCTTTTCTAAGTGTTGTAAAGAACGTTGGCCATTTAGAGCCAAGAATCACCTTTTCTTTCGGCTCTCTTATGTAACGCTGATGAGGAGTGTATTCCAGCCTGATCTTCCCATACAGTGCGTTGTAGGGTTCAAAGGCAACAGGTCTGTTGTTATCCAGAAAATCGCCGAACAAACTGTCTGTTCTTGGATTGGTTTTATAACCCACCACCGAACGGCGCAAGGCATAATCGGCTTCAGTGCGAAGGAATAATCCATTTGTAACTTCAATACCGTGTTCTGCTGAAAAGAGATTGTTTAGAAAAAAGCTGCTTCTTTGAATTTGATTGATCCATGCATCGCCTTCGTAAATGTGGTCGAAATCGCGGTTGACCTCAATAACAAAATAGGCTCGGTTGAATGGATTGTATAATCTTGTTAACCGCAAACCTCCATTGATGTCTTTATTCCTGATGCCATAGCTTACATCGGCAAGTACGGTTACATCTCTGCGTGAAGGAAATTTTTTGAAATAAAAGATGGAGGGATGAATACGTCCACCGCCAAACTGAAATGGTTCATACAAGGACACGGCTGCGGGAAGCACCCATGTTCTTTCTTTTTCCCTGTTATAAAAAGTTTGTCCAATGAAGCCGAGTTTTTTCCAGGTGAGCCTGTTGTTTTCTTTATCAAGCGAATCCAAATAAGTTTTTGTATGTGTCATCTGGTAAAGACTATCCCTGTAGCGTACATACTGAATTTCTTTACCAGTGAGTGGCTCTACCCGGACGGTCTTCCAAAAGCTGCTGTCTTTTTCATAAGCTTCCTGCGCTGTATAGCTTACTTCGGAACCGAAATAATTTCTTGCAAACTGTTTGTTGAGTTCAAAGTTGGTATAAACCACTAAGGTTTGTCCGGATAATTTTTGCCTGTTTGTTTTTGAATAATAATTGAATTGCTGTCTGGTTAACATCCATGCTTTGTTCTGTACGTATTCATACTGCTGATCCACTTCGAAGAAATCGTATTCAGGCAAATGATAAGAAGGAAAACTAAAACGGTCATGAATGATAGCCCACACACTGTCTTCAATGGTGATCTCACCTTCTACAGTGGCATTACTGATCTGCCGTGGCTTTACAGAAATGGTGTAAAATTTCCGCCCATTCTTTTTCTCAATCTTTAGTGTTTTAAACCGGTAAGCCAACAAACCACTGTAACTGACCGGAGAAAGAAAAGGTATCTGTGAAATTTGAGGAACCTTGATCAGGTTATTGTAAAAATTGAAATTGCCATCAGTAGCTGTTAAATAAAACAGTCCCTGCGTATTTCCATTTTGTTTTACAGCCAATCGCTGCTCTTTCATTTTGTTGTCGGAAACATAATCCAAATGCAAGACCACTTCAGCCATGGTCATATTTTGCAGGTCGGCAGCATTATTTTGAAAAACAGAAGAATCGGTTTTTGCCCTGTCTTTTTTCCTAAGAACAGAATCCTGTTTAATGGCTTTGATGTAAAGTTGGGAAGAGTAAGGTCCCGAGGCATTCATGATCGCTTCTTTATTGCGGATCACATTGCGAATGATCTCTTCGGCCCTGTCTTTGATCTTTACTTTTATAACAAACTCATCCATGTTCTTTTGGTCTTCTTCCAGGATGATGTTCAGTGGATAATCTTTATTAACAACAATATTGACGATCTGGGTTTTGTAGCCAATCATGCTCACCACAAGATTGTACTGGCCTATCTCCACATGCAGGCCATAGCTGCCATCTTCTTTTGTAGAAGTACCAACTCCAGTTTCTTTGATCTGTACACTGGCAAAAGCCAATGGTTCCATCTTGCCGTTGGTAACCCTGCCGTATATTCTGAACGACTGGGCATGCGAAGCAAATCCAATCAAAAGCAGTAAAAACGGGAACAAAAGGTTTTTCATAAAAAGGCGGTAAAAATCAGTTTGTAAAACTCCGATAAACCAGTTTAACCCCAGAGGCAATTCACCGAATTTTCCAATGATTTAACAGAATAATGGACCAATAAAATAAGATATTTTTTTTAATAGAACGAAGGGTCAAAAACTTTTGTTGCCAGCAGGCGTTTTGTTTTTTAACATTGGCTTTGTTGGAAAACTAACAGCAATGCCTATTTTTATTTTAATAACTACAATATGAAAGCCTTTTTGATCGCTGCTGTTTTCTTTCTTCCTTCCATGGCTTCTGCACAGGATTCCTGTCATTTAAAAAAAGCAACAGATCCGTTTACGCATGTAACAAAACTATCTACCGGGTTTGTGCCTTTCAACTTCAATGGCGTTCAGCTTTCCATTTCAGTTGATGCTACTGCCACCGATGTTGATTTTTTTCTTTGGTTCACTAAAGATCAGAAATGTTTTGATGATCAATCCACCATACAAATTGTTTTTGAAGGCGATCGCCTGAAATCGAATTTAAGGAACAGCGGCTCTATGAACTGCGAAGGAACCTTCCACTTCACATTTAAAAACTCTGCCACCACGGTTTCGCAACTGCAAAGACTGGCCAGCAAAAAAGTAAACACATTTCATATCACAGGTCCCAACAAAACCATTACTGACGTCAACTTTTCACCGGAGCAAAAAGAAACATTTTTCAGAATGGTGAATTGTGTTGTTGCAGAATCAAAAGCCTTGTTGAAAAAATAATGGTGCAGTACTTGTTCTTAGCTTTGCTTAAAACGAGCAAGCATGCAACTGAGTGGGAATACCGTTTTGATCACCGGCGGAACATCGGGAATAGGACTGGCCTTTGCTGAAAAGTTTTTGGAAGCGGGTAGTAAAGTGATCATTACCGGAAGAAGGGAAGACCGCCTGCAAAAGATCAAAGAAAAACATCCTGAAATGGTTACCAGAACTTCAGACGTGGCTGATGAAAAGCAAAGAGAGGAACTGGCAAACTGGACGATCGAAAATTATTCTGAAGTAAATGTTCTGATCAATAATGCCGGTGTTCAATTGCTTACCGATTTAAAAAAACCTGTTGACCTGGAACGGGTGCGGCAGGAAACAGAAACCAATTTCATTGCACCCATTCATTTGACTTCTTTGTTTACGCAACACCTGGCTTCCAAAAAAAATGCGGCCATCATCAATATTTCCTCCGGACTTGCCTTTGTGCCCATTGCCATCATGCCGGTGTATTGTGCCACCAAGGCCGCCATTCATTCAATGACATTATCGTTACGTCATCAATTAAGGAACACCTCTATAAAAGTATTTGAAATTGCTCCGCCTGCAGTGGATACAGAATTGGGCAGCGACAGAAGGGAAGATAAAACGCAATCGCACGGCGGTATGCCTGTTCATGAATTTATTGAACAGGCTATGCATGCTCTTGAAGACGATGAGTTGGAAGCTCCAATAGGTACCTCAAAGAATTCAATGGAGAAGAGGGAAGCTTTGTTTGAGATGATCAACAGCAGGTTTAGCTAGATTATTTTTTTAAAAAAACACGAACCAGGGTTTCCCTAAGACCTCTTGGTTTTTTCTCCTTCACTTCTGCCACTTCGTAATCATAAATGCGGAAACCTTCTTTATAGAGGTCTTCTAATTTTTCATCATTACGGAACAGTCTGCCTGATTTGCAGGCAATCGTTAATCCGTCTTCACCGGTAACATTTGGTACTGAAACAATCAATTGCTTTTCCATAACTGAGATTTGTAGGTGTGTAAAACAAAAATTGTGCAACTGATTTTGTCATAGGGAATGGCCTGCGTAAGATAAAGCATTTATTGTTTCCTGCAAATATTCCGGCTCAATTCGTTTTCAATTAAATGGGATTTTAATTGAGAGATGTTTTACGCCTACAGTAATTCTTTTTGCGAGTTATTGGCGTCATGCTGAGGCACAGTGAACACAAAGGCCTCTTTGTCCGCGAACTCAGCGTCTCTGCTGAAACTCTTCTTTTCTTCAAAGCAGAATGGAAATGAAATGTTGATGCGTGAATAAGTTTTCTTTTCAAGAAGAAATCTCCCTTGGCAAGAAAGTTGAACGACGATTCTTTTGAAAATTTAAATAAGGAATTATGGCAACAAATTTCAATCCTGAGCACAGAGA
>JAICTW010000087.1 GCA_025936195.1 Flavisolibacter sp. | reverse complement strand
ATAAAGATGAAGAACAATAACAGCTATGCCCGGAAGAACTCTCTTTTTCATGAGATGAGTTTTGGTTGTTGGTTATGAGGTTTACATCTTTATAAAGCTGAGTTACTAAACCCGTTAAAAGTTAGAACTAATTAGACAGATACTTCCTTTTTGCCTGCAAAAAATAAATGAAGTGGATCAGAAAATAAATGTGACTTGACTATTGCTTCATCAGCGCCCTAGTTTTAATCAGAATTTCTCACAAAGCAGAACTTACTATTTTATCATCCCAAAAAATTGCGTTATGAAAAAGAAAAACATTGCTTTTGTATTAACTCTTGTATTTTTTAGTGCACTCTGTTACTCACAATCTGCATTTGTAAAAGGCACCAATCTTATTAAGGCTGGCATCGGATTAGGAAGTTCTATTTTAAATTACTCGGGCAGTACACAAACGCCGGGACTTAGTGCTCAATTTGAAAGAGGTGTTTGGGAGTTTGGAGGACCCGGTGTGGTTAGCCTTGGAGGTTATATTGGCACCAAGTCTTTCAAATACCATTATTCCAGTACCTATATTGATTACACGGCCAAATGGAATTATACCATTGTCGGCGTTCGAAGTGCGTACCATTATGCAGGCTTAAAAAACAGTAAAGCTGATTTGTATGGAGGACTTATGCTCTCGTACAATATTCTGAAATATAAATACCAGGATAAGAGCGGCAGCACCACTTATTCCAATGGTCTGGGCTCGTATGGGAGTGGTGCAGGCGTTACGGCTTACCTCGGAGGTAATTACTTCTTCTCCGGAAACCTGGCTGGTTTTGGAGAATTGGGCTATGGTGTTTCCTATCTCACTTTGGGATTGACGCTGAAGCTTTGAGTAGGTTCGATGAATTGGCACGCCCTTATTGGTGTTAAAGCGCCAGTAATGTGATAAGTTCACCAATGCATGAAATCCTTTTCCTCGCTCCATTTGTTGGTGCAGCATGCACACAAGGCCAATAAAAACACCAACAATGGCGTCTTTTCAAAATCTTTTGGTGTAAATATTAATCATAGAATCATCTGCTAAATTTTTATAGATAACTGAGAAGAAATAAGAATTGGCCTTTGACAAAGGAAGAGTCGTATCCACACATAATCTATTTCTATCAAAGCTTACGCTATTCATTGGGCGGCCCTGATCATCAAGAACACTTAACTTGTAATTTACGTCAAAACCTGGGATGTGGCAAATAGGCGAAGAAATTAACAGCTGGAATCTTATTTTCAATAAGTCCCGATGTTATTATTGGTATGGCATGGAAGGCCAACGAGTCACACCTACCCAATGAATCATATCTACAGTTCACTAATTGTTTCTTTTCGAAATTGTCAAAATAGTATTCTGAAACTTTTCCATTTATATAAGATGAATGATCACCCATATTTAAGCCATAAAAATTTGTAGCTTGGTATAATAATTTCCCGTTAGCATCAAATTTAAAAGCCTCTCCGTTTAAAAGATTATCAGAATAATTTACAGAGTCTTTTGTCTGACCATTCTTATAATATCTGACAGAATACCCCTCTTTTTTGCCCATACGATAATTACATTGGGCCACCAAGTCACCGCTGCAATTATAAAATTTGGCATGCCCGTCAATAATAGTGTCGTTAATAAACTGTGCCTCTATCCAATCATTTCCAATTTTTTTTCTCTTGACAGAATACTCATTACAACTCCATATTAATGGTAACATGATAGATGCTGCCAGGATACGCTTCATTGTGGTCATCAATTTTTTCGGTACTTAGTGTTAGTACAATTGTCGTTACTGTTCATCCTGACCCTTCACCGTCATGTCCAATCTAGAAACAGTCGCTATCAATACAATCTTAAAACGAAACGCATTCCTTTAATTCCTTTTCCGAATAACTCAGACCGTATTGTTTCAATACATCGGCAGGCACACCGTTCCATTGATTGGAAGTATTGCCAATGTAGCCAATATCTTTTACACCAATTTCAGAAGTATAAAATCCGGTAGCGGTCAGGTTGCGCATCAGGTTAAAGAAAGCAACACCCTGTTTCATTTCGGGTTTTGCTTTTGCGGGATAAGCAATATCATCTACAATTTGTATTTGCTGTTGCGAGGTGCAGTCTTTAAATCCATTGCCAAAACGTTTGGCGGCCTGCATATCTAACCAAAGCAGTCCGCCACGCATGGGCACCTGGAAATCAGGTTTGTCCTTTACAATGAATTCAATGAAGTCGGGCACCTTGGCATCGGTAGCGCTTCCGGATACTTCATCTTTCGGAATGATAATATCACTTAATACAGCAATCGTTGCCATTTCATGAGGCGTAAAGAATTTTTTAGCTACAATTTTTTTGTAAGCTTCCAGTTCTTCGGGCATGCGATTGATCTCAACATAAGGATCGCCTTTGGCTGCTTTTTCAACCGTAGCTTTTTTATCGCTGCTTTTGCAGGCTTCCATTAAAACGCCGGTGCCAATAGCACTCCAGGCAAGCAGCTTCAATGATTCTCTTCTGTCCATTGTTTCGTTTTTAGAACAAAGAATTTTGTTGATCGTACTCTTAAATGTTTCGCTTCTTCATTTCGTTCACCAAATATTCCGATGAGCGCATGGAAAGGGCAAGGATGGTCCATGTAATATTTTTATCCGCCTGCGAAACAAAAGGGCCGCCATCCATAACAAAAAGGTTTTTGCAATCATGCGACTGACTCCATTTGTTCAAAGCAGAACGTTTGGGATCATTACCCATACGCACCGTTCCTGCTTCGTGGATGATGTTGCCGGGATTATGCAGGCCATAATTATTTTCCGGTCCGTAATCACCGCCCCAGGTAATAACGGCGCCCATGGCATGAAGGATTTCAGAAAAAGTTTCCTTCATGTGCTTGGCCTGCTTGATCTCATAATCGGTATAAGAAGTATTGAACCGCAACACAGGAATACCATATTTATCCACTACATTCGGATCAATCTCGCAATAGCTGTCTTCTCTGGCAATGGCTTCACCTCTTCCGGCCATGCCCACATGCGCACCATAAAAAAATCGGTAATCTTCTTTTAAGGAAGCACCGTATCCACCAGCTTCTTTTTGCTTTCCTTTCACTGCATATTTTCCATTGAGGTTTTCTATGCCCCATTGAAATCCATACAAAGGCATACCAAAACCGCCACCATATTCAATGTGATAACCTCTGGGAAAATCCAGTTTTTTATTATCGAGCCACCAGGGTGTGTACACATGCATGCCGCCTACGCCGTCTTCATTGTATCGCTTGCGATCGAACAATTCGGGAATGATACCGCCCATATCGGCGCCGGTGGAATCATGCAAATATTTTCCAACCACATTGCTTGAATTGGCCAACCCATTTTGATGTCGCGCCGATTTTGAATTCAATAACAAACGTGCAGATTCGCAGGCGCTGGCAGCAAGGATCACGGTTCTTCCGGTGATCTGATATTCCTGCATATCATTTTTATCAATATAAGAAACACCAGTAGCCAGGCCTTCGTTATTGGTCAATACTTCACGTGCCATGGCATTGGTAAAGAGATCTACATTACCTGTTTTCAATGCAGGAATAACCAATGCGGATGAAGAAGAAAAATCAGCATACACTTTACAGCTTCTGCCGCATTGTGCGCAATAAAAACATTGTCCTCTTTCACTGTTAATGCTTTTGGTAAGAATGGATAAGCGGGAAGGGATAACCGGGATGCCTATGCCAGTTGCTGCTTTTTTGATGAACAGTTCATGCAATCTTGGTTTTGGTGGCGGAAGAAAAATTCCGTCGGGATCATTTGCCAAGCCTTCATTCGTTCCAAACACACCAAGGAGGCGGTCAATTTTATCGTAATAAGGTTTTACGTCTTCATATCCTATCGGCCAATCATCACCCAAACCATCAATGCTTTTTCTTTTAAAGTCTTTGGGTCCGAAGCGAAGTGAAATCCTTCCCCAGTGATTGGTCCTTCCGCCCAGCATTCGTGCACGCCACCATTCCCATTTCCATTTGGCATCGGCATGTTGCGTGTAAGGTTCTCCTTCAACTTCCCATCCCCAATAACATCCGTCAAAATCACCAAAGGGACGGAACTTGGTGCTGGCGCCGCGTCGTGGAGACTCCCATGGATTTCTTAATTGCAAGGAATCTTTGCGGGGATCATACATGGGGCCTGCTTCAAGTAATGCCACTTTCAATCCTGCATTGGCTAAGATATAAGCGGCCATACCACCACCGGCGCCTGATCCTACTATTACGGCATCGTAATGTTTGGGCTGTTTTTTTATTTGAAAATCTCCCATAAGTTGGTTCGTTGAAAATTCAAAACAATGTAAGGATTTTTAAAACGCAACAGTCAGGTCGGTAAAAAATGATGATGACTTATTTAAACTACACTATAAATTATATGAAGAAATTATCTATACAGTTTAACTGATTTGATGTTGGGAAATCATCAACATTTGTATTCGGTTTAATATTACTCGTGAATTCTCCCCTCATTAAAAAAAGAAAAGCGAAAACAAATGATCAGAGAAATGGAAATTAAATCTTATAAGAGTAATGTCTGATTGCCTCTAAGTGAAAACTTGCAGCTTATTGGTTTAATTTTTACCTTAGACCTGAAATCCATCCAATGAAATCTTTTCTGCCGGGTGATAAACTTACTGTTTTGCATTTAACTCCAAACTCGCTGCCAAAATCCTTGTTCCAACGAGATACAGGGATTCCTAATTCTTTTCAATTTTATAGTTCACGATCTAAAAATTTTTTGCGTTGCCTGCTGCTCTTTTGTGCAGCATGTATTGCTGGCAAAGAAATACATGCGCAGTGCATGGCGCCCATTGCGCAGGGAAGTTGCACGGGTGGTAACGGAGCTGCAACCAATGGCGTGAACATTAATTCGGGACAAACATTTTGGTTTACCGGGAACAGTACATTCTCAAGTGGTGTGAACTTGAATGCAGGAGGTACTCTACGGATCTGCGGCAATTTGATCTTGTCCTCTATCAATTTAAATGGCGGCACAATCATCATCACTTCCAGCGGATCGCTAACCATTAACGGAGGTGGAACACTTTATTTAAACGGCAATTGTAGCATTTACAATTTTGGATCGCTTACCATCAACAGAAGTGTTACCATGCAGAATGCAAACAATCTGATTATGAATGCTTCTTTATCTTCCATTCTCAATATGAATACAGGCACCTATGCCCTGGAGATTAATTCAGGAACAAGCTATTTTATTAATTATGGAATGGCGAACATCAATACTTTTTTTGTTCAGGGCAATGCAGCAACAGGAGCAGTGTGTTTGGCAATGGGTTCTTCGTTGAACCTGGTTAATCTTAATAACAATAAAGTCAATGCATTCAATGCCCCCAGCGGGCAGGCTTGTATAGGTTATACCGGTAATGCAGCAATGAATGCAAGCCTAACCAGCACATCCAGTGTAAAATTATGCAAGGCATCAGGCGCCACTCCTTCCGGCGGTGGATCATTTGGCTCGGCAACTGTATCCTCCAATTGTTCTTCCTGTTCGGGAGTATTGCCGGTTAACTTCACTAAGTTCACTGCAACCTTCCGGCCCTCTGCAATTGTTTTGAATTGGTCCACAGCGCAGGAAACCAATAATTCTTATTTCTCATTGGAACGCTCCGGAGATACACAGGAGTGGAAAGAAGTAAAGAAAATTTCCGGCTCACCTTATTCCAATTCTGTTTCGAATTATCAATATGTAGACGAGGAGCCTTTAAATGGTAATAACTATTATCGTTTAAAGCAGGTAGATGCAGACGGACGTTTTCAATATTCCCAAGTGGTGATGGCTAATTTTATCGTTATGAAAAACAGCACTCTTGTCTATCCCAATCCCAATGCAGGTTCTGTACTGCACGTTCGTTATCCTTTATCAAAAAATTCTGTTCTTACACTATCAGATTTGAATGGAAGAATTCTTTTCCGGTCAACAATAAATTCCACAACAGTATCTGTTCCTTCATTGTTACGCGGTACTTATGTTTTAAAACTTCAGGATCCGGTATCAGGACAGGTGAAGATTGAAAAATATGTTGTGGAATAAATTTTTGCCTTAAATACCTTCAGTAAACGCTATACTATTTGAGATAGGAATAATTTCATGCAGATGAGTGGAGATTATGGAGCGATCAAATCCCAGTGTGAGACAAAACATTCATGAAAATTTTGTTCCGGATTTATCACACTATTTTAATTTCTTGTTGATGGACATCCCACTCTCTTTTCTTTGCTTCCCGAAGGCAATCCGACAATTTGTTTATACTTGTCAAAAAAGTAGCGGACAGTGTAAGTAACGGCTATGAAATAATAGCCATCCTTTTGATTGGGATTGCCACGTACAGTACTGCCGGCAGGGTAGGATGCAGAACTAACTTCGTCGCCGCGCCAGGCCAGGTCAACGGCTGTTTGTCCGCGGGCATGCAATAAAGCCGCTTCGTCCACATAACGGCTACTTACATCATCAAGATAATCTGTGAATGTTTTGCGGTAACCCAGTTCAATACCAATGCGCATATCTTCATTCAGCGCATAATTGAAACCAATGCCAATGGGCAAACTAAAGCCGGTAAGTTTATAATTGCCAACACCCGGGGCAAAGCCTTCGCCTTCGGTGCTCAATGGTTTCAGAAAAATTTTATTTGAACTGTCCTTTGTGTAAGGGTTATAATGATACAAGCCAACACCGGCAAATACATAAGGTGTCCACCAACGATCGTTAAGGCTGAACAGATTGTATTGAGCAGTAAGTTCCCACTCAAAAAGTTTTGTTTGAAAATTAAGATTGCGCTGCTGCATGGCGGCTGTTCCTTTTTTATCATCTGCTTTTAAAGAAGCAAGTGTAAGATAACTGCGTGCCGTCAGGTGTTCCGAAAGATCATATTGTGCACCAATGGAAGCCATCAATTTTGCCTGCGACAACGACAAGGAATGCACAGATAAATCGCCCTGGTAATTAGCAAGGCCAAGCCGGGCAGAAAAATGAAAATTTTGTGCAACAGCAGTAAAGGGAAGGCAGAAGAAAAGAGGCAACCATTTTTTCATAGTATTGGATTGAGATAATTAGGAAGTACAATGATACTTCTTTTAAGGAAAAAATCACAGAGGCAGATCACCGTATTATCGAATTATTGCACGTGCAACCTGCTATCAAACTGAAATAAAGAGAACAAATTTTTTACTTTTCTTTTAATTGAGTTTGAAAGAAGTTGGTGTGATGATAACCTAAGTTCTCACCATCAAAAGTTTTGCTGAGGCTGATCGTAAAAACTCTGGTGTCAAAATTGTGGTAGTGATCTGTACAATTGAAGAACTTTCCCAACAGATGCACCAACCGGAACAGGATTTTATTTCTATCTGTTTGAATAAATAGTCAAATTTAAAAACGTAAAGATGAATGATAAAGCAATAGAACAAAGCAAGAGTGAAAAAACCTATTCCTTCACACGCAAACAAATTGCTGTTGCAGCCATAGTGGTTATTGTAATCATTGGCGCATTGCTGGTTTGGAAAGCCATCCAGGTAAGTTCACTTGAAAACAGACAGGAGGCAAGGGAGCAACAAGTAAAGGAAGAAGCAGGGAAGATGCTGGTGCAATCCAATGTCAACTATTTGAAAATGCTGGCCAAAACCTACGTGTGGGCTGCACAAATTGCCCTGATGCAGGGCAATACACAGCAATTGAATTCCTACGCCAATGATTTGATTAAAGAAAAAAACTTTCAGTCTATTTCCGTTGCAGATACCAAAGGCGTTATCATTTCTTCAACCAACAAAAAATTTGAAGGAACTCCTGTTGCCAATCTTGCTAAATCTTCCGTGCAAACTGATAGCACCGTTGTGGTCAACTCAGGAGACAGTCTCCTTCAAATGATATCACCTGTTATGGGTTATACGGACCGCCTTGGAACGCTTGTCATTAATTATATGGTGCGCAAACCTGAGTTTCAACAATAGTTTGCGATCTTGACAAAGACTACTGTTGCATCTTTTCCTCACCATCACGATGTATTGCCTGCGGAAATAAGATCTGCTTTCT
>JAICTW010000516.1 GCA_025936195.1 Flavisolibacter sp. | reverse complement strand
CTTCTGAAAGAAATTTTGAGGAAGCAATGTTGAAATAGGCTATCACAGCGGTTTCTACCTTGTTCACATTTTGTCCGCCCTTGCCCCCGCTGCGAGTGGTTTGCAATTGTATTTCAGAAGAAACGTCCATCATAAATGAAAACTGTAAAATTAAAAATGAAAAATGGAGGGAGAGTTTAAATTTTGCAATCAGTATGAAGGTTGTTATTCAAAGGGTAAGTAAGGCCAATGTAAAAGTGGAGGGGAAAATTACAGGAGAAATTGGCGAAGGTCTTTTGGTGTTATTGGGAATTGAAGATGCAGATATGGAAGAAGATATTCAATGGCTCAGTAACAAAATAGTAAACCTTCGCATTTTCAACGATGAAAATGGTGTAATGAATAAATCGGTGATGGATATAGGTGGAAATATTTTGCTGGTAAGCCAGTTTACGCTTCATGCTTCTACTAAAAAAGGCAATCGTCCCAGTTATATCAAAGCAAGTAAACCGGAGTTTGCCATTCCCATGTATGAAAAAATGATTGCTCAACTGGAAACCGATCTTGGGAAAAAAATTCAAACCGGCATTTTTGGTGCGGATATGAAAGTGGGGTTATTGAATGATGGTCCGGTAACGATTGTGATTGATACAAAAAACAAGGAATGAAAAAAGACATCGAAACCCGTGAAGAGCTGGAAGCATTTTTATGGGCCTTCTATAAAAAAGCCTTTGCCGATGAACTCATCGGACGCTTTTTTACGGAAGTGGTTCCATTAGATTTGGAAACGCATATTCCCATCATTGCTAATTTTTGGGAATCTGTTGCTTTCAACAAACCGAGCTATCGAAAAAATGTTATGGAAGTACATCAGCACATTCATGATCTTTCCAAAATCAAAAAAGAACATCTAGACCGATGGGTAAAGATCTTCACGGAAACCTTGGATGAACGATTTGAAGGTCCCAAAACAGAACTGATGAAACAAAGAGCAAGATCCATCGCTACGTTGATGGACATTAAACTCAATCATGATCAAATCTCTAAACTTTAGAGTTTGATTTTGAGTCGGCAATTTTCAGTGAAGGGACCGTAAACTGTAAACTCTGTCTTTCACCACTCTTTAGCACTGAATTTTCTTAACTTCGCTGCCATTTTTTAAAAGCTTAGGAGCCCAATATGGCCAATCGGTATAAAGAGTTTAAACATCTGAATCTTCCCGCCATTGAAAAAGAAATTTTAGAACGGTGGGAGCGGGAAAATGCCTTTGAAAAAAGCGTGGAGTTAAGAGAAGGTGTACAGCCTTTTGTATTTTATGAAGGTCCGCCAAGCGCCAACGGCATGCCCGGCATTCACCACGTAATGGCAAGAACATTAAAGGATCTGGTTTGCCGTTTTAAAACCATGCAGGGTTTTAAAGTGGAGCGCAAGGGCGGATGGGATACACACGGATTGCCGATTGAATTGGGAGTGGAAAAGGAACTGGGAATAACAAAAGAAGATATTGGCAAAAAAATTTCTATTGCCGAGTACAATCAAAAATGCCGTGAGGCTGTACTGCGCTATAAAGACAAATGGGATGAACTGACCCAGAAAATGGGTTATTGGGTTGATCTGAACGATCCGTACATCACATTCACGAACGACTATATTGAAACACTGTGGTGGTGCCTGAAGGAGCTGTACAAAAAGGATTTGTTGTATAAAAGTGTTTCCATTCAACCGTATTCGCCGGCAGCAGGAACAGGTTTGAGTTCGCATGAATTGAACCAGCCCGGAACTTACCGGAATGTGAAGGATACGAGCGTGATCGCCATGTTTAAGGCGGCAAAGGATGACCGTTCTAAATTTTTATTTAATGCGGCAGGAGATAATGAAGTGTATTATTTAGCTTGGACAACAACGCCATGGACACTTCCTTCCAACCTTGGATTAACTGTTGGGCCAAACATTAATTATGTTTTGGTGGAGACATTCAATCCTTACACACATGTTCCGCAAAATGTTGTTCTTGCCAAAGCATTACTATCTAAATATTTCAAACCGGAAGAAGAGAATGGTGATTTTGAAAACTACAATGGTGAACAAAAGATTCTTCCCTGGAAAATATTGGCAGAGTTCAAAGGAAAAGATTTGGAAGGATTAGAGTATGAGCAATTACTTCCTTATGAAGCCAATTCTTTAGAAGCCATAAAAGCCATTACTCCTGATGCAAAGCCGTTCCGCATTTTGTTGGGAGATTTTGTGACCACTGAAGATGGAACCGGCATTGTTCATACAGCTCCTGCTTTTGGCGCCGATGACTTTAGAGTTGGAAAGAAATACAATATCGGAATTCTAACACTGGTTGATAAAGAAGGAAAATTCATTGATGGATTGGGAGAATTTTCCGGACGTTATATCAAAGATTATAAAGACGAAAAAGGCTATGCCGATGTCAACGTTGATATCTCTGTAAAACTCAAAAAAGAGAACAGGGCTTTCAAAGTTGAAAAATATGAACACAGTTATCCGCATTGCTGGAGAACAGACAAGCCGGTTGTTTATTATCCTTTGGATGCATGGTTTATCAGAACTACCGCAAAGCGGGAAAGAATGGTGGAGCTGAACAAAACCATTCACTGGAAGCCAGAATCTACCGGAACGGGACGTTTTGGAAACTGGCTCGAGAATATGGTGGACTGGAATTTAAGCCGCAGCCGTTTTTGGGGAACACCATTGCCCATCTGGAGAAGTGAAGATGGAGAAGAAAAATGCATTGGTTCAATTAAGGAATTGAATGCAGAAATAAAAAAAGCAAGCGAAGTGTTGGGTGGGGATGTAAATAAACATTATTTGCACGACGGCATTTTAGATTTGCACAAACCTTATGTTGATGAAGTGATCCTGGTTTCTGATTCCGGTAAGCCTATGCGCCGCGAACCTGACCTGATTGATGTTTGGTTTGACAGTGGCGCCATGCCTTATGCCCAATGGCACTATCCATTTCAGAACAAGGAAAAATTTGCCGAAACCTTTCCAGCCGATTTTATTGCTGAAGGTGTGGACCAAACCCGTGGCTGGTTCTATACGCTTCATGCTTTAGCAGTAATGTTGTTCGATTCGGTTGCGTACAAAACCTGCGTGTCGAACGGTTTGGTGCTGGACAAGAATGGCAATAAAATGAGTAAGCGTTTGGGCAATGCAGTTGAT
>JAICTW010000530.1 GCA_025936195.1 Flavisolibacter sp. | reverse complement strand
TGGTTCCATCTCAGCGTTGCCGTTGCGTTTCCCCAGGGAATACTGGCTTTGAAAGATTGTTCTGCATTTCTAAAGGTGAACACATCTCTTCCAAAATAACCGCTCAAGTACAAATGGTCTTTCTCTGAAAACCGGTAATTGATTTTGGCATTCAGATCGTAGAAATAATAACCAGAGCCATAAAAACTGCTGCTCTTTTTTACAAAAGGTTTTACCAATGCATCTATATAGGTTCTTCTTGCAGAAATGATGAAGGAAGCCTTGTCTTTCTTGATCGGTCCTTGCAGGGAAAGCCGTGATGCAATCAAACCAATTCCGCCATCCGCCTGAAATTTATTGGTGTTCCCTTCTTTCATGGAAACATCCAGAACGGAAGACAATCTTCCTCCGTATTGTGCCGGCATTCCTCCTTTAATGAGCGAAACATTTTTAATAGCATCCGAATTAAAAATGGAAAAGAAACCAAACAAATGCCCCGTGTTATAAACTACCGCATCATCCAATAAAATTAAATTCTGATCGGGTCCGCCGCCACGCACATAAAATCCCGCATTGCCCTCTCCTGCACTTTGCACGCCGGGTAAAAGCTGAATGGCTTTCAATACATCCACTTCGCCCAAAAAAGCCGGAATGTTTTTGATTTGATTTACGGAAAGATCAATCTTTCCCATTTGCGCATTTTGCACATTGGCATCTCTTCGCCTGCTGAAAACAACCACTTCATTTAATGCTGACGATTTCGGCAACAGGTAAACATTATGCTCCACATTTTTGTGCAGACTTACATGAAACCCCTGTGTGAGATAAGAAACATGAGAAATCAAAACATCATACTCACCTTCTTCAAGCGTTACCGAATAAAAACCATATTGATTGCTGCCAAGCGATTTTCCACTGACGGAAATGGTGGCACTGATCACCGATTCGCCATTTGTCGAATCTTTAATATAGCCGTTAAGCGTAAATTTATTTTGTGCACTCGCCAAAAAACTTCCACCGAGCAGGATCGTCAAAAAAATCAGCCTCATGAATCACTTCTTCTTTGTAAAATCAATTGTTGATTTGGTTTGTCCGCAGTCAATCATAGCGCTGCCGTAGTGTGGATGATGTAATCCCAAATACGGATTGCGAACAGAATCCGTTTCGCTGAGCCAATCTCCGGGCTCTGTATCATTAAATGCCATAGGGCATTCATTCAAATACAGTTTCTTTTCATCGTATTTCGCCGTTCTCAAAAACTCATAAAGATTTTGACTTAAAGAATTTAAGCGATGCCTCTTTTCTGCAAGCGTAATGTTCACGGTCATGGCATCTAAATCCTGTTGTGCAAGGTTTAAAAAGCGATTGGCCGAATCCTTTACCTGTGCCGGAAATTCATCCAATTTAATACTACTCAATTTTGTTTTCAGTCCCGTTGCCCTTGTCACTACAGCACCTGAATCCCAATTCACAAAAGCTTCCGTTAATGAACGATAACTATCCATCACCGACTGAACCGTATGATTAAAAGCATCCGTGTGCATGCTCACAGGCTTTTGTTCTTCAGTTGAATTATTGCAGGAAAATAAAAGGATTAAAAACAGGCTTAGACCGAGTACTCTCATGAAACTATTTTCGGCAAAACTAATGACAGATGAAATGATTTGAACGGATTTCCCAAAATTGAAGAGTTTTCACGTTTCGAATAAAAAATCTTCAGGAAATTTGCGCCTCAATTTATTACTGAATGCTCGCAGGATTACAAAATGTTACGTTTGAGTTTGGTGCAAGAATCATTGTGAAAGATGCCACCTGGCATATTCATCCAATGGAAAGAATTGGATTGATCGGTTATAACGGTACCGGCAAATCCACTTTGCTGAAAGTATTTGTGGGAGAATATCAGCCTTCCGCGGGAACGGTGGAAAGAAGCCGCAATACTTCAATTGGCTATTTGCACCAGGACCTTTTGAGCTTCGATACCAATGAATCTATTTTGGAAGTGGCCATGCATGCTTATGATAGAGCAAAAGCCCTGGAGAAAGAATTAGACCGCCTTACCAAAGAAATTGAAAACAACTCTACTGATGAACTGTTGCACGAGTACAGCGAAAAACTTCATCAGTTTGAAGAAGCAGGCGGTTATGTAATGCAGCACGAAACTGAAGAAGTATTACAGGGATTGGGATTTGAAAATAAAGATCTGCAACGACCTTACCGTGAATTCAGCGGTGGATGGAGAATGCGTGTGCTGCTGGCAAAAATGATTCTTCAGCAACCCGATCTTTTATTGTTGGATGAACCTACCAATCACCTTGACCTTCCTTCCATTGAATGGCTGGAGAAATACCTGCAGCATTATAAAGGCGCAGTTGTCATTGTCAGCCACGACAGATATTTCTTAAACCGCATGGTGAAGAAGGTCGTTGAGCTTTATCAAAGAGAATTGCATTTCTACAATGGCAATTATTCGTTTTACGAAACGGAAAAGCAGCAACGTGTAGAAGTACAGCAAAGAGCTTATGAAAATCAGCAGGATTACATCCGGCAGAACGAACGGCTGATTGAACGCTTCCGTGCCAAAGCAAGTAAGGCAGCTATGGCGCAAAGCTTAATGAAGAAACTGGACAAACTGGATCGCATTGAAGAAACAGAAATTGAACGACCGAACATTAAGATCAATTTCAACATAGATAAAACACCAGGAAAAGTCTTGGTGGAATTAAAGAACATCACCAAACATTTTAAAGACGTTGATATTCTGGACAATGCTTCTGCCGAAATTGAACGTGGAGATAAAATTGCTTTGATCGGCGCCAATGGAAAGGGAAAATCAACCTTGCTTCGGATTGTTGCCGGCACAGAAACCTTTCAAGGCGAAAGAAAATGGGGACATAATATAGATGAAGCGTTTTATGCGCAGCACCAGTTGGAAGCATTGAATTTGAACAACACCATCATTGATGAAATGAAGGAAGCCGGATCTAAAAAAACCGAATTGGAGTTGCGGACATTATTAGGTTGTTTTTTGTTCAGCGGCGATGATGCGGATAAGAAAATTAAAGTATTGAGTGGTGGCGAAAAAGCCAGAGTCGCTTTGGCAAAGACCATGTTGTCGAAAGCCAATTT
>JAICTW010000328.1 GCA_025936195.1 Flavisolibacter sp. | reverse complement strand
TAAAAGTATTTGTCCAGGTCCTTCCGGTGTTATAGCCCGATCCCTCATAAAAAGCGTTAGGATTTTTATTATTCTCTGCATTTTCGTATGCAGTATAGTTAAAACCATAATAATAAAAATTGTCAATAGTGCCCCCAATCGAAGTCCGAGCTGTTAAACCAGGTAATAAATCTATTTCAGCAAAAACATTTCCATTGACTTGCCAGTCGTTGCCTTTATTATTATGAGTCCGTCTCATGTTCGCCACAGGGTTTTGTGCGTTGCCCAATCCCTGTGAGCCGGTGCCGGCATAATTACCCATAATATCATATACCGGTATGATCACATTTTCCCGATAACTCATTCCTATGGCATTTCCCTCGCCCTGATTAGTAATGCGGGGATTATCCACATTGAATATGTAAGCATTTTCTCCGATCCTAACTTTGTTGAAAACATTAAAGACTGTGTTGATTCTGGCAGAATAGCGTTTCAAATATGTTTCAATCAAGGTTCCCTGCTGATTAAAGTAACCAACGGACATATAGTAAGTCGATTTATCACTTCCACCGCTTACTGATATGGAATGACTTTGAATAGAAGCCGGTTTAAAGATTTCGTGAAACCAATCCGTACCGGTTTTATTAGCACGGGTAATCTGATTCGTATATAAAGCATACTGAGAAGGATCGGTACGAGGATCGCCCTCCATAGTGGCGGTAGGGGTAATATAGTCGGGAATTACAGGTGTTGCTCCTGTTCCATATTGCTTATTACCAGGAGTGAGCCCACTGTTAATATAGGTTTGTTGTATTGCATTTGCTGTTTCTATCGTATTAGCAATACCGAATCCATTTTTTAGCGGTCGCTGTGTACCATAGTAGGCGTCATAAGTTACTTTTACATGGCCTTGCTTTCCTTTCTTGGTGGTAACAACCACTACACCATTGGAACCGCGTACTCCGTAAATGGCAGCAGCACCTGCATCTTTCAAAATCTGAATAGATTCGATATCATTTACATTCAGATCGTGAAGGCTGCCAGGTGTGCCATCAACAATGACCAATGGATTTACATTGCCAATGGAAGTGATACCTCGAATTCTTAAATTGCTTCCACCACCCGGCTGACCACTATTAATTACCGTTACACCGGCGGCCTGGCCTTGTAGTAAAGATTCCGTGGTGCCTCCGGGAACCTGCTTCAAATTACTTACATTGACTATAGCAACTGAGCCGGTGATGTCCTTCTTAAGCTGTGTCGTATAGCCGGTAACCACAATTTCGTTTAAGGCAGCAGAAGTGCTGGCAAGATTTATAGACACAATGCTACTTTTACCTAAGGTTACATCGCTGCTTTGATAGCCCACAGAAGAAATACTCAATACATTTCTTCCAGAGGGAACAACAATCGAAAAATTTCCGGCATCATCGGTCTGTGTTGCTGTAGTTGTGCCTTTTACAGTCACCGTCACTCCGGAAAGCGGCCTGTTATCTTCCCCCAATACCTTACCCGTGATCGTACGGTTTTGCGCATAGATAGTGCTGGTGAGAAAAAGACCGAACAAGAGGAACGAGAACACCAAAGCAATTGGTTTTCGTTTCAAAAACATAGTTGATCGTTTTAAAAGTGTGTTTGAATTAGTAACAAGCTGGTTTATAATAAAAATGTTTCAGTTGGTTTTGGTTCGTTTATAAATCTTTTTAAATCTAGTTTTTCAATTCAACCGGCTTTACAATAGAGAAAACCTTTTTAAAGGCACCAATGCCCACCGTCTTCTGATCTTTGCCCATGGTATAAACCACCTGTTTAAAAAACACCCAGTCCTTTACATCAACATCCTTGCTGTTTAAATTCATGAACTGCTCAAAGAAAACAGGTGACTTGTATGGATCGGGAGTGATATCGCCCCACACCGCCTTTACGCCTCCAATGATGCAGGTCTTGTCCGTAGGCTTTAATGCATACGCAATTGCCAGCAATGCTATCACAAGAATGGGAACTATGATTATCACCTTTTTCATGACCAAAGATTTTCACTCATAGAATTTTAAGAATATCGAGCTTACAAAATAATAGAAGGGGCCTTCAAAGGCGCCCTTCTTCATGAACGATTGCTATACGAGAGATAGATAAGTTGATTGTAGAACGCACAACAGCATTCCTCAAAGCAGGCAGCCACAAATAAAATTCCTTCTCAATAAGCATAGCAGTCGTCTTAAAAAATTTTATAAAAACAATTTTTATCTGAAATCTTTCTCAATAAAATTGATTCTGCTGATTGAGATGTTACGGGGTAAGAATTAAGTTGAAACCATTCCTGATCAATCTTCACCGGTCTATAGCACAGAATAGTTGATTTCGCTAACTATTTGTCCCTTTATTCAAAACACACTATTTTTTGCTTTTTAAAATCTTGCAAAGCGTCCGCAATAAGGATTATCTAAACAAATAGTGGAACAAAATCTTTGCTCCACTAATAATAGACATGGGATATGTCTGGTCTCCCTAAAAGAATTCTAAATTTTTTTCCTTTGCTTTCAATAATTTTTGTGGAATGAAGAAGACTATAATTTTTTAATCCGGACATTTCTGAACCAAACCTCATCTCCATGATTCTGTAAGGCAATTCTTCCTGCTTTAAAACTGCCGAAGTTTTTCATGTCCTTGAACTTGCTGATAGCGATCATCTTTCTCCAGGTGTCATTCCACATAATGGTGGATAAGGAATGAACTCCATTCATATAAAAATCGAGCTTGCCTTTGTTGGCAATGATCTCCACTACGTTCCATTCGCCAGCAGGTTTCACTGCTTCCTTCGAAGCTAGCAAATCGTACAAATCACCGGCACGATGCGTATATAATTTTCCATCTGGGTGACCCAATGTAGTTGGGGTTCCATTATCCAGCACCTGCATTTCGGGACCCGTATTATACGTTTCGGGATATTTGGAAGGATCTTCTTTCACATAAAAAATAATCCCACTATTGCCCTTGGGAGAAATCTTCCATTCGAGTTTCAGATCAAAATTATCATACTCATCATTGGTTACTAAGTCACCACCCTCACCTTTATTCTCTGCATGCAAAGTGCCGTTCTCAGCCTTCCACGCCGATCCAACTGAATTTTTTCCATAACTGTGCCATCCGTTGGTGGTCTTCCCATCGAAAAGAGTGATCCATCCATCATCATCCACAGCAGCAGAAGTATTGGTTGAATTCATGCTTGTTTTGGTAGTATTGCATGCCACAAAAAGGCAGGATAAAATCAGGACAATTGTTTTATTCATTGTTATTGTTTTAAGGATAATACATATTTCACCATCGCTCTTACATCTTCTCGGGGCAGACCGGTATGCGGTGTCATTTGCGCTACACCCCAATGTCCGGTACTTCCGTTGACCACTCTTGCTGTCAAAGTATCTATAATTGCTAATGAGCTGTCCTTATATTTTGCGGCCACAGCTTCATAAGCAGGGCCTACCAACTGTTCCGAAACCTTATGACAACCCAGGCAATCGTTTTTTGCAATCAGGTCCAATCCTCTTTCCACTTCAGGGTCCGTTGGTTTGATTGCTTCCTGTACGGTTGATGAAGATGCGTTTTGCGAATTGTTACACGAGGCTAGCAAACCCATTGCTAAAGAAAGAATTATTATTTGTTTCATGCTCCTGTTTTCTATTCTAAAATTTAAGATAGTCCGAGTATTTTTTTATTAAGGTCTTCATCACGACCTGCACTGGCAAAATCGTCAAAAGCTTTATCGGTTACACGAATGATATTTTTGCGAATGAACTCCGCTCCTTCCCTGGCGCCGTCTTCAGGATTTTTAATACAACACTCCCATTCCATTACAGCCCAACCCGCATAATCGTATTGCGCCAGTTTGCTGAAAATGGTTTTGAAATCAACCTGCCCATCACCGGGAGAACGGTAACGTCCTGCTCGATTTAACCAGCTTTGATAACCACCGAATGTTCCCTGTCTTCCTGTTGGATTGAACTCAGCATCCTTAACATGAAAGGCTTTAATGCGTTCATGAAAAATATCAATGTACTCTATGTAATCCAATTGCTGCAAGACAAAATGCGAAGGATCGTACAACAAACAGGCCCGCGGATGGTTATTCACCTCTTCCAAAAACATTTCGTAGGTAACACCATCAAACAAATCTTCGCCGGGATGAATTTCATAACAAACATCCACACCACATTCGTCAAAATAATTCAAAATAGGCAACCATCTTTTGGCTAGTTCTTTAAAGCCTTCTTCCACCAATCCAGGCGGACGTTGCGGCCAGGGATGAAACGTATGCCACAACAAAGCCCCGCTGAACGAAGGGCAGGCATTCAATCCTAAATTTTGCGAAGCCTTTGCTGCATACTTCATTTGCTGTACAGCCCATTCGGTCCTTGCCTTGTTATTGCCTCTAAGATTTGGTGGCGCAAACGCATCAAACAGACTATCATAAGCAGG
>JAICTW010000396.1 GCA_025936195.1 Flavisolibacter sp. | reverse complement strand
GAGAGGTTCCGTTTTCAGAAATTTATTGGGCAGGTGTGCCCGGTTGTTCTCCATCTACCTGGAATGAAGCTTCGCATCGTTTGCCCGAAGCTTCGTTTTCGTATTTGCCCGTTATGATTTTTAAAGAGCAGTATGATCATTACTATAATGGATTTTCCAATTCTGTGCTCTGGCCTTTGTTTCACTACTTTCCTTCTTTTGCCGAATACAGTCAAAATGATTTTGATGAGTATATAAAAGTGAATGAGCATTTTGCAGAAATACTGTCACACAGTTGCCGTGAAAATGATACATTATGGATACACGATTATCATTTGCTTCCACTCGCGGCCATGCTTCGCAAAGCCATTCCCGGCATTACCATCGGGTTCTTTTTGCACATTCCTTTTCCTTCTTTCGAATTGTTCCGCCTTCTTCCAAAGAACTGGCAGGAAGAGCTTTTGAAAGGAATGTTGGGTGCCGACCTGATCGGATTTCATACGATGGATTATACTTCGCATTTTCTTCAAAGTGTTCAAATGGTTTTAGGACTGAATCATGAACGGAATGTTTTGCGACACAGAGGCCGGCTGATCAAAGTGGATGTATTTCCCATCAGCATTGACTACCATCGTTTCCATGATGCGTTCCATTCAAAGGAGATCATTGCTTCCCGCCAGTATTTAAGAGAGAAAATGAATGGATGGAAAATTATTTTTTCTGTGGACAGACTTGATTATACAAAAGGCGTTCAAAACCGCTTGCGAGCCTACGAACATTTTTTAAAACAAAATCCCGAATACCAGAACAAAGTTGTTTTTATAATGGTAGTGGTTCCTTCCCGGGACAATATTCCAAAATACACCGAACGAAAGCGAATGATAGATGAACTGGTGAGCCGCATCAACGGTACATTGGGTAATCTGCACTGGCAGCCTGTTTACTATCAATACAATTATTTGAGCTTTGAAGAAATGGTTTCGCTGTACACCATTTGTGATGTGGCACTGATAACACCCTTGCGTGATGGCATGAACCTGGTATCCAAAGAATTTGTAGCAAGCCGCAGCGATAAAAAAGGTGTGCTGGTTTTGAGCGAGATGGCTGGCGCTGCAAGAGAACTTACGGATGCTTTGCTGATCAATCCGAACGATACAAAGGAACTGGCGGCAACTATCAGAGATGCTATAACAATGAACGAAAAGGAACAAGAGTTGCGAATGGAAAGAATGCAGAAAAGGATTTCAAATTACAATGTCACCGCATGGGCAGAAGATTTTATGAAAGGCCTTGAAACCATAAGGCAAAAGCAGCAAAGCTTTCAGGAAAAGTTTTTAGATGATTATTCAAGAATTCATTTGCTGGAATCGTACCGGAAAGCAAACCAGCGGCTTTTGTTTCTTGATTATGATGGAACCTTAGTGTCGTACTCGTCTTCTCCTGAGCTGGCAGTGCCGGGCAATCATTTACTGGAACTGCTTAAGAATTTATCTTCTGTGCCGGAGAACAAAGTATTTCTCATCAGCGGAAGGAACAGCCATTGGTTGGAAAAACATTTTGGTGCTCTTCCTCTTTATCTGATAGCCGAACACGGAGCACGAGTGAAATATCGTTCATCGGATTGGAAAACACAGGTGCAAAACTCCGGTGATTGGAAAGTGGGTGTGCACAACATTATGGAAGTGTTTGTAAGAAGATGTCCGCACAGCTTCATTGAAGAAAAAGAGTTTTCAATGGTATGGCATTATCGCAATGCAGATGCACAGCAGGGCAAGCTCAGAGCCAAAGAACTGGTAACGGAGCTCCATACCTGCCTTCACGATCAAAACCTGGAAGTGATGCCGGGCAACAAGATCATTGAAGTACGGAACAAAGGAATTGATAAAGGTTCTGCCATTAAAAAAATCCTTGCCAATGAGCCGCACAATTTTGTTTTTGCTGTTGGCGATGATAAGACAGACGAGGACATGTTTAAAGCACTAACGGGAAAGGACAACTGTTTTACCATTAAGGTTGGTCCCAATGCTTCCTATGCCCAATACAATTTATTAAAACCTCAAATGGTGATCTCTTTATTGGAGAATATGAAACATATTTCTGTGCCGGCGATTATTTAGAGCGATCAGGCGAAAGAAGGAACACCTACTTTTTTAATACTTAACACCGGCGATTTTGCACAGTGAATGATTTTTTGTGCATGAGGGCCGATGTATTTTGCTTTGGAGATTACATCAAGCCCGGTAGTAACCACAATAAGATCGGGACTGATTTTGTTGGCATACCGCACAATTTCATCGGCAATAGAATTGCTGTCCGTCCAGCTAAGCTTTGTTGTTACCTTGTCTTTTATCAACTGTTCTTTTATTTCGCCCACGATTGTATCCAGCACAGAAGTACCTGTTTCTGTTATGCGGAATGATAAACCCAATACTTCCATAACAGCATTGGTATTGGCGAAATGACTAACCACATTGTAAGGCATCAATGCTCCGCTTACCGGACGTATGGGAAACAGGATGTTCTGAAACGCAGTAATTTTTTTTCTGCGTGGAACTGAAAGAACAGGACAGGAGGCATACTTGATAGCATTATACGTATTGCTACCAATAAAACCTTCCCTGTACCCCGAAGCACCATGAGAACCCATCACAATCAGATCGCACTGTTGTAAGAAAGCAGTTCTAATAATTACATCCGACACATTGCCTTCCTCATGTATCAGCTTTGGCTGAATACCGTGTGTATGCTGAATGGCGCCTGCCAGCGCCTGTATTACATCCACTGAATTCACCGGATTGGAATTGTGCGATGTGCTGATATCTTCAAGATTGAATAAAATGTTTTCTTCAACATTTAACACCTGCAGCGCCGCTTCATTTTTTTGCGCAATGTTCACAGCAACATCTAATGCGTTCAATGAACTCTCGCTCAAATCCACAGGAACTAAAACGTTATTGATTTTATAGGCACTCATTTTTTCCTCACTGTTTTATGAAGAGGTGCAGATAATGCCGAATCCTTTTGCCGCAACGTATTTTGCAATTCAATATTTACCGAAAGGAGGGAGTCGTTCAGAATGATCAATCTCCTGTTCTTCTGTTGGTACATTTTGTTTTGATGGTACAACTTACCTGAAACAATGGCAAGAACAATAAAACCCGCTATAATCAGAAAGGGAAGAGATGTGATCCTTACTGCACCTTTTTTCATCAATGGCAAATTGCAAAAAGCTGCGGAGAGAATGGTTGATATGCCATTAGAAAACTATTAGAATTTACAGGCTTTGCAATGCTTTTGCAGATGGAAGCTGAATATGAAATGTCGTTCCTTCACTTTCAACGGAGGCAACTTCAATGCTGCCTTTGTGAATTTTAACAATGCGGTTGGCCAGTGGAAGTCCCAACCCAAAACCTCCTGTCGTTCTGTTTTCTTCTATCCGGTAAAAAGGCTGAAATATTTTATCTATTTCCGATTGGGCAATGCCTTTTCCATGATCGCTTACAAAAATGGAAATGTTCTTGTCTTCAACTTTCAATGTAACATTGGCCTGGTGGTCTCCGGAGTATTTGCAGGCATTCACAACAATATTGCTGATGGCGGTAAACAACAGGGCTTCGTTTCCAAACACCAGCAGGCTCTCTTCATTCTCAGGCAAATTGTCAAAATCAATTTTAACAAGATAGGAAGGATTGATCTTTGCAATAGCCGAGGGAAGATCTAATACGATCTCGTCAATTCGTATCAAATTTATTTCCAGCCCCCCCGAGTTACCCGAGGCTTTTGCAAATTCCAATAAGGTTTGTGTCAGTTTGTTCATGTGCTGCACATCCTGGTAAATGGATTGCAACACCTTCTTGTATTCTTCCGCTGCTCTTTCTCTTT
>JAICTW010000393.1 GCA_025936195.1 Flavisolibacter sp. | reverse complement strand
GTTATTGATATAGGATGAAACCACCCGCACTTCCATAGTGACCGGCTTATTAAAAGCGTACCCCCTACTCACCAAAATGTTGTTTAATTCTTTTGCCAGAAAGCTATTGGTTAGTTTTTTGGTTACTACCCATGTAGCCGCATTGGCAAAGTTTTTACCGGCAGAATCTATTTGAATGGTGTATTTGATATGACTGGAATCTGTAGCATATTTTGGATCACTCCAGGCGAGTGTAAGCACCGTTTTGTTGGAGTCTGCAGTTGGTGGTGCAACATTAACGGTGGATGCACCAAGATCCGGAGCCGTTCCTTTTGAATAATGAGGAAGCTGATCTCTCTTATCGCAGGACACAATAAAAAACATTAGCCCTGTTACTAACAGTATATAATTTATGATTGATCGCATAACTAATTAGGTTAATTGTAAATTATTGTTTTACCACGGTAAATTTTCCTAATTGAAAATCCACAGTAATTTTATAAGTTCCGCTTGCAGGAGGAGCCATTATATCATTACCCTGCCATTGAAAATCTCCACCGTAAATTTCATTTGGATCATTTTTCACTGCTATACTGTACTTATCATTCCAGGACCCGTAAGTAGGAAGAAAAGTATAAGAGTTCCCGCCGATTAACGGAATAGTAATTGTGTATAACGTGGACGATAGTTTTGTAAATTTTTGAGATGCAGGAGGAGAATTTGTCCAATCGCTTGCAACTGCATTTCCTGTGATATATAATTCATTGGATGCAGGTGGTTTTACCTTAGGCGGTGGTGCAAAGGGAGTAGTTGTAAAACTAATTGGATTGGAAGCAATTGGCACGCTTGTACCTATGCTTGAAATAATTCTGGCCTGAAGAGTATAACTGCGTCTGGGGTTGAGCTGCAACAACATTGTATTTCCTAAAATGTCGTTTAACTGCGCTACCGTAAAGCTCTTTGAGAGGTCGGTGGCCAAAACAGTAGTATATTTCTTACTGCTGCTGAAATTGGCTCCCATAGTATCCAACTCAAGTGTATAAGTAACATCAAGCGAACTGGTACCAGAAGTGAATTGGTAGTTGGGGTTTGTCCAATTTAAAACAATAGCAGTATTGGCTTCCAGCCCCGGCTCAAGCGTTACAGTTGATGTTGAAGCCGTAAGCTTTGGAGCCGTTCCTCCTTCATAATAATCTTTTGTCTCCTCCTTCTTGCACGATATTAAAGCAAGAAGCAAAAAAGACGTGAGCAGAATTGAAAATCTATTTTTCATATAAAGCAATTACGTTTGTTAATAACCCGGGTTTTGAATTAAATTTTTATTTGCACTTACCTCTATTGCAGGAAGTGGAAAAAGATTGAAATGTGAATCCACACCCGTACCTGTTGCCACATTTCCTTTCCAGGGCCACAAATAAGTAGATGAAGTGAATTTGCCAAACCGTACTAAATCGGTACGGCGATGGCACTCCCAATATAACTCCCTTCCTCTTTCATCCAATAAAAAATCAAGTGTTAATTGCGATGGAGCAATGTTACCGGAAGCATTACCATAAGCCCTTGTACGAAGTGCATTGACATAATTTAATGCTGTCGTCATATCTCCATTAGTAGCGCCTCTCAATACAGCCTCTGCATAAATCAGGTATTGTTCTCCTAATCTGAATAAAGGCATATCAATACCTACTCCCAAATTACCACCCTGTGCGTACCCAAGGCTTCCATCGCGGTTGATGTTTTTAAATTTAATAGCGGTATAACCATCCGTGGCACGGTCTGAAATATCTATTTTCCGGTTGGTAACAAAAAACTGCGACCGCTTATCTATGGCACCGGTATAATCGGGAAACAAATTGGGAAGATTTTTTGTTACACGGTTGCCGCCCCAGCCGGAAACACCTATTACTGACATAGGAATATCACTGGCGGAGCCTGCATATACAATATAATTGGTACCACCGAAGTTTTGAGAGTTTTGTCCATCATAGTTAATGGTGAAAATAAATTCATTGGTGCATTTGTAATTGTCATTCATGAATAGCCAGTTGTAGTTCGTTTCCAAACTATAACCTGCATCAATTACCTTTTTAGCATAGGTTACAGCATCATTATACCTTGCTGTTCCGGTGTACACCTGTGCATTCAAATACATGCGAGAAAGTAAAGCCCATGCGGCAGCTCTGTCAGCCCTTCCGTATTCATTGGTTCTTGGTGCAGGCAACTTGGTTTCAAGATCTTTTAATTCTGATTCCACATAATTAAATAAATCAGCACGTTTGATTTGTGGAGGCAATGATGAACCAATGGCATCCTTCTCTGTAGCAAATGAAGGATTGCCAAAACAATCCATTAAAACCCAGTATTGAAAAGCTCTTAAATAACGGGCTTCAGGAATATAAGCCCTGATAGTATCTGCACTTGCTCCGGTAATTCCTCTCTTAGATAAATTATCATCAGAGCATTGTCTGATGAATTCATTGCACAATAGAATTTGATAAGCAGAACGTATGTACAAACCTTCTAACATTGGGTTGCCTGAAGACCAGTTTAAATTATGGAAATCATGCAAACCGGCATCGGTGTTGCCATTCCACGAAGCATTGTCAATAGCTTCATCTGTGCTTAATTCCTGTACGTTCCAGAACATGCGCAAAAAATCAGAGTTACCTTCATCAATAACGGTAGTACTGATGTCAGGGTTGCCGGCGCCGCCCTGATTACCTGTTAGGGCAAAAGCACCGTATATTTTTGCAAAGCCTTCTTTATAACCTTGGGGTGTACTATACGCTACATCAACCGTTACACCATTGGTGGGTTTTAAGTCCAGTGTTTTTTTACAGGACGTAAAGCTTAATGCGGAGAGCACTGAAGCAAATGAGATGATCAAAATATTTTGTTTCATATAATTCATTTATTGAGCTGAACAGATTTAGAAATCAAGACCGGCTCCTATTACAAATGTTCTTGGCCTTGGATATCCATTGTTATCAATACCGCCGCTGATCTCAGGATCTAAACCTTTATATTTTGTAACGGTGAATACATTTTGTACTGATGCATTCAGGCGAAGACCTACATTCCTGCTAATTCTGCCAACGTTGTAACCAATGTTAATGTTATCCATTTTCAGGAAAGATGCATTTTGCACATAGTAGTTGGATTGATAGAAATTTCCTGTTCCCTGAAAATTCGTATTCAACACGTCAGAACTTTGGTTAGCCAAATAAGAGGTGAACAAGAATTTGCTTATGGCCCCGTTAGTAGCTACGTTGTTATAAACATAATTTCCGACGTTGGCCCGCATGGTAAGTGCAGCACTCCATTTTTTGTAATTCACGTTGGTGCTGAATCCAAAGAACCATTTTGGAATGCCGGATTTAAAAAGAATCAAATCACTGGTATTGATAATGCCATCCCTGTTTTCATCTTCATACAAATTTTCGATTGGCTTACCTGTTGTTTTATCGTAGATCTGTTTAAACATATAGAACATGCCCCTTTCATAACCAACTGCATTAGCAATAACACCTCCGTTACCACCAATACCTGCAATCTGGTTGATGTGGTTCGAATTATCAATATCCAGCTTAGTGATCTTGTTCTTATTGTACGTGGCGTTGAAGGAAAGATCCCAAACCAGGCTTCTTGATTTGATAGGCGTGATATTCGTAGTAATCTCAACACCCTTGTTTTCCATGCTTCCTACGTTAGCAACAATGGTATTACTAAAATTGGTGAAAGCAGGTTGTGTAATCTGGTTCAACAAATCCGTAGTCTTTTTATAATAAAATTCCACAGAACCCGATAAGCGGTTATTGAAAAATCCATAATCAACTCCGAGGTTCGTAGTAGCTGTTTGCTCCCATTTTCTGTCAGCATAATAACCACCGGGGCGATACATTTGATAAAATGTATTTCCTAATTGAT
>JAICTW010000627.1 GCA_025936195.1 Flavisolibacter sp. | reverse complement strand
TTATCAACAACTATCCAGCAATCAAAATTATATTGTGCGAGTAGTTTAAGTATGTTTCCATTTTTAATACCAGTCCAACCCATATCAAGAACTGTATAAACTTCATGCAGCCCTGTAAAATATTTTTTGAAACGAACATCAATGTTCTCGTCGAGTAAAATTTTCATCTACTTATTCCGGCTAAAAATTTTTCTGCTGCAAGTTCGATAACTGCCTCGGCTTGTTGACGTGTAACAGTGGGAAATCCATTTAAAAATTCTTCTAGCGAACCATCTTCAAGATAATCAAACAATGTTTTTACTGCAACACGTGTTCCTTTAAAAACAGGAACGCCGCCTGCAATTTCTTTATCTACGGTAATATATTGTTGAAGATCGTTCATGAAAATTTTTCTCTAAGTTACTACTTTGTTTTTGGTTGTGTTTTTGAGCTTCTGCGCAAAGTCTCTTTAAAGGCAATGTGTGTTGACTAAGGACTTTGCGGTTGTTGATATGTTATCGGCTCCGATACTGCAAAGTCATCGGCTATGCACAAACCTGGGGATAGACTTTCGGAGAAGGCAATATACGGATAGTAGACAATTTTTTTGAAAGAGATTATGAGGAATGTGGTAACAGCGGAACAAAGATTTGTAAAACCGAATTCAATTTTTGTACTCTATCGTGATCTGTCACTTGAAATTCGCATTCATAAGCAAATCGATCTTCTCATGGGTAATTTTTCTCGATATTTCAAATCTTGTTAACTCAAAGTCAAGTCTTTGTTTTTCCCTTTCAATTGCCATTTTTATCACATACTTTGAGGTAACTGTTGTACACCATCCTCTTACTAACAGGTAATGATTTTGTCATTTCTTTCATCATTATCCTCCCGATAAATCGGGAGTTGTTTTAAAATACTTTAACCAGATAACCTGAACCCTTCGCTACTGCTGGCTTTCACCAACTATCAACACTACTATGGCTCAGTCCGACGCTTTCTGTTGCTTCTCCTGACTTGGTCAGGATTGAGTTGCAGTATGAACTGTAGGTCTTTTGACGAACAGTCTCCCAATAATTATCGGATTCCTGCAAAGCTTTTCGCGCATCAACAGTTAAGCCTCTCACGTTTCGTATAAAAGCCTGTGTAAAGCTTCTGCCGTCTTAATGCCGGTTGATCTGTAACCAGTAAATAGTTGCCCGTTAAAGTGAGTCCTGTCAGCGCAAAGAAGCCAACAGTTTTACCAACAAGGTTTCTTTTTCGACATGTCATCAACGGTTCATTTGCATTCAGCTTCTTTACACTTACCTGATAGTGTCTTTACACTACCTTTTGCCCGAACGTTCAGCACCATGCCTTTTGAACACAGCACCTTCAGGTGGTTTGCACACCTCAACTGCATGACGTATGCGGCAGACCTACTGCCATCTCTTATACAACATTGAAAAGAACTATCAATCCTTTTCATTCGTGACACACCTTTGCGGAGGAGGAAATATTACTTTCACAGAAAAAATATTATCAACAAAAAATTGAACCTATGCACGAAACAGAAAGAAGAGCACTATATTATTTTATCGCTTTTGAAAAACGTGCCGGAAGAAGTCCACAGGAACAAACCGCAAACAGCGGAGTTGACATCATATCACTACCAAGACGTATCGAAGTAAAAGGCATACGCAACAATGGCTTTTTTTATTTTTCCAGTCACAACTATAAACCGATGAAAGAATACGGAAGAAATTACTACTGCTACGTCGTAGTGTTTGGAAAAATTAAGACAGACTTATTTATTTTAAACATAGAAAATTTAGAGGCGCTAATCGACAAAGTCGCTCAAGAAATATTTGAAGCCATTAGAAAAGTTAATAACCCAAGACATAAGTTTGATTTTTCGATGAGGCTGTCTGACATTCGCGGCCGTTTTAAGCCAGTCTAGTTTCTTCTTCTCCGGAACGTCTCTCCAAAAGCCTTTGTGATTAGCCAAGAACATTGCGGTATGTTTAGCGCAAAAGCTTAATATATTTGCTGAATAAGCTCCAAACGCACAAGATGACACAACAGACGATGCCACTTGCGCTTTAGCTTGTCATCAAATTATAAAACTTCTGAAAACCTTTACCAATAGGCTATTGCCGCTAATCCTTCATTTAGCTTTAACATACAAAAAAAATTATTGTAGTCGCTGAATCAATACATTTGTTGCTACCTAAAAAAATCTCTATGTTATTTTCAAAGAAATTTTTATTTGTTCTCTGCTGTGTGCTTTTTATAAAAGCGCAGGCACAGAAAGTGGAATTTACAGAATACGATTTGCCAAATGGATTGCACGTGATTTTGCACGAAGATCATTCCGCACCTGTGGTTGCAGTCTCTGTGTTTTATCATGTCGGTTCGAAGAATGAAGACACGAACCGTACCGGCTTTGCGCATTTTTTTGAACACCTTTTGTTTGAAGGCAGCGAGAACATCAAGCGCGGTGAGTTCTCGAAAACTGTTTCAAGCAACGGCGGGCAGGACAATGCAACCACTTCACAGGACAGAACTTTTTACTATGAAAATTTTCCTTCTAACGATCTTGAAATCGGTTTGTGGCTGGAGAGTGAGCGTATGATGCATCCTGTAATAAACGACATCGGCGTGAAGACACAAAAC
>JAICTW010000672.1 GCA_025936195.1 Flavisolibacter sp. | reverse complement strand
TTTACATCACCTTGTCCGCTTACTTCCGCATTGAAATCAGTTACCTGTCCTTTCAAATTCACTGTTCCCTGTCCCGAGATTTCAGTGCTTATTTTGGGAAGGTGCACTTCCAGGGTCATATCGCCCTGCCCGCTGGTGTGCAGGCTTAAAGGCTCATTCCCCATAATCGGACCGTCACCAATTACACTGCACTGTCCTGAAATGTCAATGTTCTTAAATGCCGGAGCATTTACATAAGCAATAATTTCTTTCGAAGGATCAAGATTGAAACCTTCTTTTGTTTTAATCACAAGTGTGTTTCCTTCCGTATATACGTCAAGATAAGCCTGAAGGTTCTCGTCAGTTTCAATTTTTACGGAAGGCGAGGCATCCTGACGAACATGTATGGTAACCTGTCCGCTAACGCTTACACTGTTAAAAGAACCAATGCTTTTTTGCTGTGTAACCACATGACCGTTGCCGTAAATACGTTGTCCCATAAAATAATGACAGGAACTGAGAAGAAAGGCTGAAAGCAGTGTTATGAAAAATAATCGCATAGTTCGTGTTTTGGTATGTGACGCCATTCGTTTTGATTTGGTTACAAGATAGAATTTTATTGAAAAGTAATTGGGACGTAAAATCTATAGAAATGCGGGTAGCATAAAAAAGAGAACACTCACGGTGTTCTCTTTTCAAAAATGAGTTTACTCTTACTTCAGGTTGTTCATTAATTTTTCATTGAGCTTCACGTAATCTTCGTTATTTGCTGCTTTGGCGAGCTCCATTGATTTTTGTGCTGTTGTTTTTGCTTCTGCTTTTTTACCAAGCTTTGCAAGGGCGTTGGCTTTTTGATGATATACCCAGTAAGCATTTGGATTTTGTTCAATGGCTTTATCAAACCAGGTCAGTGCCTGATTCAAATCTCTTCCGGTTTCCATGTAATACATTGCCGACTGGTAATAAGGACGATTGTCCTTGTTCATAGCATTATCAATCTGTGCCATTATCTTTTGGTCCACATCAGTTGTAATTGGAACCGATACTAAGGTTTTATCCCACATCAATTGCAACTCAGTGCTGTTGGATTTTACGTTGGCAAACTGCATGGTAAATGTTTCTACCGGCTGATCAAGTTTAACAGGTGTTGCTTTCACTCTCAGGATATCATCTTCCTGTTTGTAATCGGTACCCCAATTAGCAGAACCTTTATTAATTATGATCTCCCATTCTTTTTCATCGGGCACAGTATAAATTGCGTATTCACCGGCTTTCAAAGGCTGTCCGCCAATGACTACATCATCTGAAAATTTGATGCGGGTGGCGGAGTTGGCGCCGGTACGCCAAACTTTTCCATAAGGCACAAGATCACCGAAAATTTTTCTTCCCTTCATACCCGGACGGGAATAATTTAATTCAATAGAAGAAATCCCAAAATCCTGTTTGAGAGTTTGTCCCGGACTGGGTTGAGGCGTTTTAATGGATTGTGCATCTGCCAACAAAACAGCAGAGCAAAACATACAGCAGGCAAACAATTTAGTAAGCATAAAATTGGTTTTGGACAAATATACGGTTCGCATTCTAACCTTCTTTCAAAAGAGGAAGAACGCTCTGGGCACACTAATTCATTATTCCTGTTTGAACGGATTGTTGCGAAACAAGGATAAGATCTGTCAACGCTAAAGAAATGCTGCGATTTTGTTCTTGTTGAAAAAACTGTTTTGTACAACAGTAGCTCATTGAAGAATGCAAACGCTAATGAACATTAGTCTTCAAAAACAGTTCTGTTTTATCAAATGCGTCATTCATCACATTCACCGGCCATATGGTATGTCCTTCATTTGGATAAATGATCAGCTGAGTAGCAATGCCAAAACTGTTCAATTTGTTTTTGAGTTCAACGGATTGTTCAACCGGAACCAGATCATCGGCATCGCCCTGAAAAATAATGGTGGGACAGGATTGTGCACTTACGAAATTTATAGGGCTCGATTGAGCATAAAGGGAAGCGTTTGCAGAAGGAGTGCCATTCATCAACGTTTGTAAAATACCTTGATAACTGGGATTGGCAGAAAGAAAATTATAAAGGTCTGTCAGGTCAGTAGGACCAAAAAAATCTACCACTGCCTGAATCCTGGGAGAAGCATATTTGTAGGCTTGCAACATAGCCATGTGTGCACCGGCGCTGACACCAAGCAGAACCAATTTTTGTGAGACGTGATATTCACCCGATTTCTGCATCAAAAAATCAATTGCCGATTTCATATCATTTTCCTGCGCCGGAAAATGGTTGGTAGTGGTCGTTGCCAAACGATAATTAATATTAGCGATGGCATAATTGGAAAGGCGCTGCTTAATGGAAGGCAAAAAAGAATCAAAATCCGATTTATCTCC
>JAICTW010000374.1 GCA_025936195.1 Flavisolibacter sp. | reverse complement strand
TGCTTGTACCACCTGGTCTTCGAGGTAAAAAGGATAGACGATCTCTATTTTGGTCTCATCTTCCTGGTGCTGTTTGCCTATTTCCCCCACAAAGGGATCTGCACCTTCTTCAGCCTTAAAAGTTCCTTTGCCGGTGCTATTGAAGCTGCATTCCGAGTATTTGCCGATATGGCCGGCGCCGGCATCAAACACAGCCTGCCGCACCCTGGCCGCATGTTCATGCGGTGCAAAGGTGATGAGCCTGCGAAGCATTTTATTTTTGGGCTCAAGAATGGTAATACTTTGTAAGCCCAGTTTTTTCGCGATCATTCCATTCACACCCAGAACAATATTATCTAAATTGGTGTGGGCGGCATAAATAGCAATGTCGCTTTTAATTGCTTCAATGATCACTTGCTCAACATAATTTTTACCGGTGATCCGTTTTAATCCTCTAAAAACAATGGGATGGTGCGCAATGATCAAATTACAGTTATGTGTTTTGGCTTCCATTATAACGTCAATGGTCACATCCAAAGCACACAAAACACCATTGCAATTCCACGAAGCATCTCCGGTAATAAGTCCTGCGTTGTCATAATCCTCCTGCAGTTCCGGCGCCGCATAGTTTTCCATTATTGCAATGAGGTCTGAAATTTTCATCGGCGAAAGTTAGTTCATTCGATATTTTAAAGTCTAAATTTGCTGCCTGGAATTGTTGTACCTTTTCATTGTCTTCCTTTGAATACCATGTCTAACCTTATTCTTTAACTGCTAAATTGTTTGCTATGTTCAAAAGAACCAAAGGTTATCTGCTATTGACAATGCTGGTGCTTACAGGACTCGCAGGCAGGATCCACTCCGGCACATTATCTGGTAAAGAAAGGCGGACGCTTGTGAGGGAATTAAAAACTTCCAGGGCAGAATTCATTAAAAGCATGGAAGGATTATCCGGTAAGCAATTAAATTTCAGGCCGGCAAAAAATCAATTATCTGTCAAAGAATGTATTTATCAATTAGCCTCCATCGAAAATGGCTTGTGGGCCACTGTAAAAACATGTTTGAAACAGGAAGCTTTGAAACAAGGCAGAAGTTTTAGTGATTATGAATTAAGCTCCTGCATTTTAAACCAACCTTACATTATTCCTGCACGGAAATTAAAATTTAAGAACGTTAAGGAAGCCGTTAAGCTTTATAAAAATGAAAGTGCCGAAACATTGAAGTATGTCAATACCTCTACTGAAAATATTCGTGCACATGTTATTTCAACCTCTGCCGGTAACCTGGATGCCTACCAACTAATGTTTCTCTCAACCATTTACACAAAACACATCACCGATCAGATCAACGAAATAAAAGCAAGCCCAAACTTTCCGAAATAAGAAACACCCTTTGTTTATATCAGCCCGTCTTTGCGTTTGCAGAGACGGGATTTTTATTTCAGTAGTTTTGAATATGAGCACCCTTGAACTCTACGAAAAATATAAAAGCAAAATGCGCCTGATCGCCGATGTAAAATTTGCTAACGCCGTTTTGCAGTGGGACCAGGAAACCTATCTTCCTCCAAAAGGCGCCCATTTCCGCGGACAACAGATCAGCACTTTATCTGAGATCAGTCATCGCCTGTTCAGCGAAGAAGAATTGGGAAACCTTCTTCAGGAATTATCCGGAAGGAATGAATTATCGGCAGCACAAAAAAGAAATGTGGAAAGGACAAATGAAGATTACCGGAAGAATAAAAAATACACTCCGGAGTTTGTGCGCAAGCTTTCTGAGCAGGTCAACAAAGCTTTTCATTCCTGGATTGAAGCAAGGAAACAAAATTCTTTTTCAGTTTATGAAAGCGATTTAGATGCACTTGTGCAATTAAAAAGGCAGGAAGCAGAAATGTTGGGTTATGAAGGTCACCCTTATAATGCTTTATTAGATGAATTTGAAAAAGGCGCTACAGTTGAATTGTTGGATAAAACGTTTAATAATCTTTTGCCAACTTTAAAAGATCTTCTGGATAAGATACTGAAACAACCACAGGTGGATGATTCGTTTTTGAAGCAAGATTTTCCCAAACAGCAGCAATGGAATTGGGGAATGGAACTGATCAAAAATTTGAATTTTGATTTTGGTGCAGGAAGGCAGGACATCAGTGAGCATCCATTCAGCGTTAGCTTCAACCGCAACGATGTGCGCATCACCACACGAATTGATGAAAATGATTTTGGCAATATGACCTGGAGTTGTATTCATGAAACGGGACATGCTTTGTATGAGCAGGGATTACCTGAAGATGAATATGGATTACCTCTTGGAGAAGCCTGTTCCTACAGCATTCATGAATCACAATCGAGACTTTGGGAAAACAATGTGGGCAGAAGCAAAAATTTCTGGCAGCATTATTTTCCTGTTTTGCAAAAGCATTTTCCTGAACAATTTGGGAATATTTCCCTGGAACAGTTTTATAAAGGCATCAATAAAGTTCAGCCTTCGTTGATACGAACAGAAGCCGATGAACTAACCTATCATTTTCATGTATCTATCCGGTATGAACTGGAAAAAAATCTTTTGGACCAAACCATTTCCATCAGGGACATACCTGCTTTTTGGAATGAACACTACAAAAAGTTTTTAAACGTGGATGTACCGGATGATAAAAAAGGTTGCCTTCAGGATGTGCACTGGAGCCATGGAAGTTTTGGATATTTTCCCACATACAGTCTGGGAAGTTTTTATGCAGCGCAGTTTTATGCCAGTGCGAAGTCCCAATTAAAAGATCTTGATGAGGAAATTAAACAAGGCAATACTTCATCCCTGCTCAACTGGCTGCGGCAAAACATACATTCCAAAGGAAGATTCTATACCAGCGAAGAATTGTGTAAAGAAATAACTGGAAAAGAGTTAGATGTAAACTACTTCGTAAACTATCTATTGCAGAAGTACGTATCTATTTATAACTTGTCGTGAAACCCGTTTTATGAAACCACTTTACCCAATTATCCTTTTGATTTTTTTTACCGGATGCATAAAAGAAAAAAAACAACAAGAGCAGGAAAATCTGGTGGTGCAGGCCATGGTGAACGGACAATGGAAAGTAACGAACTTCAACAAAGGGAGCAACGATATCACTGCTAACTTCGCTTCTTATAATTTTCAATTTAAAAGCAATTATACAGTTGATGCTATCAACAGCGGCAGTGTTGAGAAAACAGGAACATGGAATGCAGATGCTACTGCACAAAGCATCACTTCTAATTTCATAAACGCTGCTGATCCATTGGCTCTGTTAAATGGAACGTGGCTTATTACTAATACCACCTGGACTTCGGTAGAAGCAAAGCAAACAGCAAGCGGTGAATTGAGAATCTTGCGGCTTGATAAGCAATAAACATCTATAAGCATATTTTCCTACCCAATTGAAACACGGAATAATTTTTGTTGCCTTTCTTGTTTCTTAAACCTTTTCGAAAACTGCCTTTGGCCCAAATTGACAACATTGAGACGAAAGAACACGCTAACACTCTTATTGGTATTCTACAGTATTCTTTCGTTTGCGCAATCCGCCAATTTCACGGCAACTACCACTTCGGGGTGTTCTCCTTTAGTGGTCAGTTTTCAAGACCAGTCAACTGGAAATCCAACGAGCTGGTTTTGGGATTTTGGCAATGGTGCCACTTCCACTCTTAAAAACCCATCAACAACCTATTTTACTCCTGGAACGTACACCGTAAAACTGACTGTTACGAATGCCCGTGGCTCCAACACACTAACACGTTCGCAATACCTTACTGTTTATGGTAAGCCCATAATCAGTTTTAAAGTAAGCGATAGCTCCGGCTGCTTTCCTTTAAGGGCCCAATTCAGGGATTCATCTGATGCTAGTGTAGGTACAACCAATACTTCCTGGTTCTGGGATTTTGGTGATGGAAGCCAATCTACCCAGCAAAATCCTTTACATGTTTATACGAATGCGGGCAGCTATACCGTAAATCTTAAAGTAACCAACGATAAAGGATGTTATGCTGTTCTGCCAAAGGCCGATTACATTAAGATTGCAGGCGGGGTAGTGTCAGATTATACCAATACACAGCCAACAGTTTGCCGTCCACCTTATAATATTAGT
>JAICTW010000319.1 GCA_025936195.1 Flavisolibacter sp. | reverse complement strand
TCAGACACCAAAGAATAATACCCAGCAGTAATGGCTTTGCACCAACCAATTTCAATGATTGTCGTGATAATCCGCAGCCGATTAAAAACAAGGTAAGCGTTAACCCTGCTTTGGAAATATCAACAACATAATTGCTGATCTTTTGCATGGCCGGAATATAGGTGTTGGCAATCAGCGCCAACACAAACAATCCAATGAAATAAGGCAGTTTGATCTTGCTGTTTTTGTTTTTAAAAAGCAATGTGGAAAGAAAAGCAACAGGAATGATCCATAATGCTCTTGCTAATTTTACAGTGGTAGCAATTTCCAATGCCTGCGATCCGTATTTGGCAGCAGCACCCACAACAGAACTGGTATCGTGTATGGCAATAGCGCACCACAAGCCAAATTGTGTTTGTGATAAATGCAGATGATGTGCAATAAATGGAAACACAAATAAGGCAACGGAATTTAAAATAAACACAGTGCCCAGCGCCACTGAAATTTGTTTTTCTTCGGCCCTGATCACAGGCGAAATAGAGGCAATGGCACTGCCGCCGCAAATGGCTGTTCCGGCGGAGATCAGGTAAGAAATCTTTTTATCGGTTTTCAAAAATTTTCCAAGAATGAAACCAACGATCAATGTGCCGGTTAAAGAAAGTACTGTAAACAAAAATCCTTCCTTGCCTGCTTTGATGGCATTGTTCACATTCATTCCAAAACCAAGTCCCACAACAGAAGCCTGCAACAAAAAATGAGTGGCTTTATGATTGAGCTGTAAATATGGATGCCCAATGATTTGTGCAATGATCAATCCTGTTAACAAAGCAATTGGAGGAGAAACCACGGGCGACAAACAAGCCGCAGCACACAGCAGGAAAAAAAGTTTTTTGAGATAATGAGTTTTTACAGGAACGAATTCTTTGTTCTTTCTGAGATCAGGTTCTACAATTTCCATCTTGAACGTTTTACATTGCAAGATTCCTTCAATCAAAGCTTAGAATGAAATAGCAAATAGTAATCTGTAATTACTTAAAGTTATAGCTGGAGGCAAATTTCATAAACAGATCAGCGACTGAACCGATTTCTCCTTTTTGCTGAATGAAATAAAAATGCCTTTCGATAGTAAGGCCTTTTATGTCCACAATACTCAGTTCTTTATTTCGAAGTTCTTTGATAATGGAATGAATGGAAAGAAAAGCAAGGCTATCGGAATTGAGTAAATAAGATTTGATGCTTTCATTGCCGCCAAGCCGCATTTCTATTTGCAGTTGTGAAAGTTTTATGCCCAATAGTTTCAGCGCATGTGTGATCACTTCCAGTGTGCCGGAGCCGGGCTCACGCAAAAGCAGCGGGATCTTTAAAAGATCGGTGGAACGGACGTTTCCTTTTTTAGCTAAAGGATGATTGCTGTTGGCTGTCAGTACAATTTCGTCCTTTATAAATTTAGTGTACTTGAATAAGCTGTTTTTCGATTGCCCTTCAATAATGCCGAAATCAATGTCTCCGTTTTGCAAAGACTGTTCAATTTGTTCGGTGTTGTTAATGGTGAGCACCACTTTAATGTCATTGAATTTTTTATGAAAGGCGGCGAGTACAGGAGGCAAAACATATTGTGCAATGGTGGTGCTGGCGCCAATCCGTAATCTGCCATTATGCCTTTGCTGAAGACTGTTCAATTCAAATTCAAGATTGCGGTAAAGACCAAAAATCTCTTCGGCATACTGAAGCAAAATCTCGCCGGCAACAGTCAGTTTAATTTTGGTTCCTTTTCTGTCGAACAGTTTTATCTTATAATGGTTCTCGATTTCTTTGATGTGCTTTGTAACGGCCGGTTGGGTGATGAATAGTTCTTCTGCCGCTTTGGTGAAGTTGAGGCGTTTGGCTACTGTGTAAAATACTTTTAACCGGAAATCGAACATGGTTTGCAAATGTATTTATAAATCGCTGGGAGCAACAATTGAGTGATGGGCTTCTGCAATGCTGGATAGAATCAACCAGAAAACAAAAAGCTCTCCTCACGGAGAGCCTTTTTCTATTCATCATAACAAGGGTGTAGGCGAATTTACAACTTTGGACCGGCAGCCAAAATTTCTTTTGAAGCACCGCCTGCGTACCTCTCAAAATTCTTCACAAACAAACAAGCCAAAAATTTTGCCTTTCCATCGTAAGCTGCTTTATCATTCCATGTGTTTTTAGGAATTAAAATCTCATCCGGCACACCGGGAACATTTTTCGGGATCGCAAATCCAAATACAGGATCCATGATCATTTCCACATTGTCCAGTTTCCCATCCAATACGGCACTGACCATTGCTCTTGTGTACGATAATTTCATGCGCTGTCCCACACCACAAGGACCACCTGTCCATCCTGTATTGATCAACCAAACATTTACATGGTGCTTTTCCATTTTCTTTCCAAGCATGTCGGCATACTTACCTGGATGCAGTGGAAGAAACGGAGCGCCAAAGCAGGCGCTGAAAGTTGGTTTGGGTTCTGTTACACCAGCCTCTGTTCCGGCAACCTTCGCAGTATAACCCGAAATAAATTGATACATGGCCTGTCCCTTTGTTAACCTGGAAATAGGAGGGAGCACACCATACGCATCGCAGGTTAAAAAGAAAATGTTTTTTGGAATGTTTCCAATGGATGGTTCCTGTGCGTAGGAAATAAAATCCAATGGATAAGAAACACGGGTATTTTCGGTAATGGAACCATCATCAAAATTGATTTGATTGGTGCCGGGATAGAACATCACATTTTCAACAATAGCGCCGGGACGAATAGCATTGAATATCTCCGGCTCTTTGTCTTCTGAAAGTCCAATCAGCTTTGCATAACAGCCGCCTTCAAAATTGAAGATGTTGTCTTCGGTCCATCCGTGTTCATCATCGCCGATCAATTTTCTTGAAGGATCATTACTCAATGTGGTTTTGCCGGTGCCACTCAATCCAAAAAAGATTGCGGTGTCACCATCTTCGCCCATGTTGGCTGAGCAGTGCATGCTCAATACATTCTTTTCGTAAGGAAGAATATAGTTGAGAATGGAAAAAATTCCTTTTTTGGTTTCGCCGGTGTAAGCTGTTCCTGCAATTAAAATGGTGCGATGACGGAAGGAAACGATGACTGCATTTTCCTGGCGGATGCCACATTCTTTCGGGTTCAATTTAAGATCAGGTGCAGAGATCAGGTGCCAGTCGGGTTTGAAATTTTCCAACTCCTCTTCTTCAGGACGAAGGAACATGTTGCAGGCAAATAAATTGGTCCACGGTTTTTCCGTGATCACACGAATGTTCAGGCGGTAACGTTCATCGGCGCAGGCATAAGAATCACGGACCCATATCTCGGTTTTTTGATTGAGATAATCCATGATCTTTTCGTGAACAATGTGGAAGTACTTTTCTTCAAGGGGAATGTTGAATTCATTCCAGTTGATGACGTTTTCCGTTGTGGGATCTTTCACCGTAAACTTGTCTTTTGGACATCGTCCGGTAAAAGCTCCGGTGCGGATGGACAAGGCTCCGGTGTCGGTTAAAACACCTTCACCGATGCGCAGTGTGTCTTCAATTAGTTCTTTTGGGGTGCACTGGTAATGAATGCTGGGAATATACTTCAATCCCAGATTCACCAGCTTTTCTCTGGGAATAGCAATAACAGGTACTGACATAGTAAGCAATCGTTTAGTGAGCGAAGGTAAGCCATAAAAATGGTGGGCCATAGTCAAGTGTAAGCGCTACACATTGTTAAATAGTTGCAATCAAAACGATTTGCGTAAAAATTTCATCATTTCGGTTACTTTGTTGCGCTTTGTTTTAGAACGTGATGACAAGATTGAAGAGATTTGCACGGTTTGTTCTTTTTGAATCATCTTTTGGGCGGTCAAAAGAATCGCTTAATCAATACGTGTTCTAAAAAACTGGCTACGGAAGTAGCCATAAGAGATATAAACAGATACGCCATACTTTTGAACAAGCATTTAAAATTTTTGTATGAAGAATCTTCCAGTCAATCCGCAATTGTTTGTTACCAACCGCAAGCGTTTTATTGAAAAAATGAAACCCAACTCCATTGCCATTTTCGTCAGCAACGATGAAGTGCCTAGCAATGGTGATGCCTTGTATCCTTTCAAACAAAACAGCGACTTGTATTGGTTAAGCGGAATCACGCAGGAAGATTCAATGGTGGTTTTATTCCCGAACAATCCTGATCCGAAATACCGTGAAGTATTGGTGCTGGTCCGTCCCAACGAATTAAAAGAAAAATGGGATGGCAATCGTTTGCGAAGGGAAGAGGGAACTGCGGTAAGCGGAATTCAAACTATTGTTTGGTTGGACAGCATTGATGCTTTATTACAAACCTGGATCCATTTGGCGGATACGATTTATTTGGATACCAATGAAAACGATCGCAAGTCAAGCTGGGTGCGTACAAGAGATTACCGCTATGTAGATGAAATGAAAAGCCGTTATCCTTTGCATCAGTATGAACGTGCTGCCAAAATTTTAAAAGACCTGAGAGGAATTAAAACGCAGTATGAAGTTGAGGTGACTCAAAAAGCAAT
>JAICTW010000021.1 GCA_025936195.1 Flavisolibacter sp. | reverse complement strand
CCGATTGGTACTTAGGAAAAATTGGTATAACGGACGGTGGAGAAATTTTAGGTATGAAGCAGTTAATGGAATTGATCCACGAGGAATTTCCCCATTTGAAATTCGGTTACTTCAATCCACCAATAGAAAGGATCAAAGGAAGGTACGATGCGGACTTTGCGCATTAGAAATACGAGTTGCAGGAATTGAGGCGAATTAGATATTCATTGGTCTAAATAATTCGTGTAATCCGATAGCTATCGGATCGTGCCTTAAATTCGTGTAATGCATCCGCCATCGAAAGTTCTTCTTCCCATTATCGTTTTCTCTCAATTTGCCGGAACTTCACTTTGGTTTGCAGGTAATGCTATTGTCAATGATATTCAGCCTGCATCGTCAGGAGGATTTGCCAATATTACTTCTGTCGTTCAATTTGGTTTTATTGCAGGCACCTTAATTTTTTCATTGTTTACTATTGCCGACAGGTTTTCTGCATCAAACGTTTTTTTCTTTTCATCATTCATTGCAGCAACGGCTAATCTTCTTTTGGTTTGGTTAGCAAAAGACATTGACTGGTTATTGGTGTTACGGTTCATCACAGGTTTTTTTCTTGCAGGTATTTATCCGGTAGGAATGAAAATAGCATCCGAACATTTTCCTCATAAATTGGGAAATGCTTTGGGATTCTTAGTGGGCGCATTGGTTTTGGGAACAGCATTTCCTCATGTACTTCGTTCGCAATTGCAGGGATTGAACTGGCAGAATGTTCTTTGGTTTACATCAGCGCTTGCATTTACAGGAGGCGTATTGATCCTGGTTTTTATTCCTCAAACTGCATCGTTTTCAAAAAATAAAACTCAATTCAATACTGCATTCACCGTTTTCAAGTCACCCAATTTCAGAGCTGCAGCATTTGGATATTTTGGACACATGTGGGAACTCTACACGTTCTGGGCTTTTATTCCTTTTATCTTGAAAACCTATGGCAACATAAGTGATGTAGTTATTAATATTCCACTATGGTCTTTTATCATTATTGCCAGCGGATGTTTCGGTTGTATTGCTGGTGGATTGATCTCTCAAAAAACAGGAAGTAAAGCAGTAGCCTTTTGTGCTTTGATGGTGTCGGGAATTTGTTGCCTCTTCTCTCCTTTTATTTTTTATTTTCCTTCGACCCTTTTTCTGACCTTATTGATCGTTTGGGGATTTACTGTAGCTGCTGATTCTCCTCAATTCTCTACACTGGTAGCACAATCGGCTCCTGCTGAAATCAGGGGAACCGCATTGACAATTGTAACATCAATTGGTTTTGCTATCACTATCGCAAGCATTCAGCTATTGAAATATGTTTCGGGGAGCTTAAAGGAAAATAGTTTAATACTGCTTTTTGCAGGACCTTTTTTGGGATTGCTCTTTCTGAAAAAATATCTGCCCCGCAAAAGCAGGGCAGATCTATAATTTTACTGGTGCGTAGCCGTTACCTGTCCTCTTATTTCTCCGCCTCCATGTGCTGCTGTATGAACATTAGCATACCACAAGCCGTTCAAAAAATCAGTCTCCTGTGCATCGGTTAGTGTGGTCGTGCCGCTTGCTGATGTGGAGCCGGCAGTAAGAGTAAACGGAACGATTACGGATGCATTTGACCCTGCAGCAGCAGCGCCATGAAAATGCGCAGCCGTAGCTGGTCCCGATAAATTACTCCAGCTAACATTATATGTCAGTGTATTTGAAGTGGCATCATAGGTGCCTGTTACCGTTCCGGTACCATTGGTAACAACAGCAGGCGATTCCTGTGCTCCATTCATCGTAGCACTGATGTTGTACATGTTGTTATTGTTGTTTTTATCTTTCTTACATGCACTAACGAGTACAAACAAGGTTAGCAAGCCAAAAACAGGAAGTGTGATCTTTTTCATTCGTTTCTTTTTAGAGTTAATAAAGCTGGTTCAACATGGAATACGGATTACCATTTACTGCACCTGCCGGCACAGAAAAAAAATAATTGTAGCAGGGCCAGTTCAGGTATATCCGTGGCATTGCTTGTAAATACGAAGGCTGAAGCAACAAGGTTGGTGTAGCGGAAGAGAAGTAGACAGGATTTTAGAAATGCAGACGGCTAATCCAGTTTATCAGCATTACATATTCATCACTGCTTTATTGGACAAGGGTATAATGGAAATTGTTTGATCGGAGACTTTACTGTTGCAATCACTTTCTCATCTTCATCTGCAACATCTGATCGCATACTTCAGGAGCGATTTACAATAGCTTTATTGGTAATTCAGAAATATAAACTTTACGTTCTTCAACAATCGGGCAAGTCTAATGCATTTGCTTTCTTCTTAAAATTCCACCCGTAGCTTCTTTGATAGTGCTTGCAAAAACAAAAGCCCTTGGATCTATTTCGTGGACAAGGTTTTTCAGCCTTCGCAATTCCAGCCTGGTAACCACAGTAAAAATGATATCACATTCAGAACTTACTTCAAACTTGCCCGGCAGAAATCCCCGCTCGCCTTTGTACACAGTAATTCCTCTTCCCAATTCATTCACCAGCCGGTATTTCACCAGTTCGCTTTTGCCGGAAATGATCGTTACTCCTGTATAAGCTTCAATTCCTTCCACTACAAAATCAATTGTTCTCGTTGCTGTAAAGTAAGTGAGTATGGAGTATAAAGCCGTTTCGATACCGAGCTTTAAAGCAGCGATAGAAAAGATGGCAATGTTAATGGCCAAAATAATTTCGGTAACCGTAAACGGTGTTTTTTTAAACGTATATAAGGCCAGTACTTCAACACCATCTAATGCACAACCTGCACGCATGATCAACCCTATTCCCAACCCAATAAAAAAACCACCAAAAATTGAAATCAATAATTTGTCGGAAGTCATAAAATGATAAGGCATAAAGAGCAGGCAAACACCAAGAAGCGCAGTGCATATCAGCGTTTTGATGGCAAAATTTTTTCCAATGGTAAAATAACTGGCAAGTATGAAAGGCAGATTCACCAGCACAAATACATAAGCAAGGTTCAGATGATAAATTTCATGCAGCAATAAAGAAATACCTGTTATGCCACCATCAAAAAAATGATTGGGAACCAAAAATCCTTTCAATGCAAAGCCGGCAATTAAAACTCCGGCAACAATAAAAAAACTATCCTGCAAAAAAGTAAAAAGGGGATGCCTATTTTTGTTTATGGTTTTTTCCAGTTCCTGTTTGATCATCAACTGCTGCAGGTTCTCTTTTTTCTTTTGCTCTTTTTCTTTGACGGCTGTTAATGTAAAATAGCGGTGCTTCTTCAAAAAATCTATCTGCATTTTTCCCCAGTCAGCATTCGCACCTATTTTCCCTTTATAATTAAATTCAGAAAATAATTTTTCGGCTACGTTGAAATAGTCATCTGAGCCCAGGTAAAAAAGATCGGCATCGCAAAGGATCTCTCCTCCTATGCTTTTAGGCTTTTGCGGAAGCGTTGTAGCCATGATCAACTCACAAATTTTCTCAATCTGCTGATTGGTATAACCAAATGATGGCAAATTTTCTTTAGCTATTTTACATGAAAGTTCTTCATGATTGTCATACCCTTTCAGAAATCCCGCATCATGAAATAAAGCAGCAGTGAGTAATAGTTCCATCTCCTCTTCCGGCAGTTTTTCGGATATGCCTATGTGTCGCGCAGCTTCCACTACATTCCGGGTATGTTGTACGCTGTGATAGGTGAGATGAGGAGAAAGTTCTCTTTCCAGTTTATCTATCAAAAAATCATAAGCTCTTTGAAATTGCATTTACGGGAGTTTGGTATTAAAATGGGATTATCGAAATAAGAATGAAGCAAATGCCTGCTTTCAATTCAGAACTTCATAAGCAATGAAAGGATTTGATTTATTTTTCACGGTTATCTCTCCTACTCTTTTGCAATTAAAAAACTCTTTTACTTTTTCGTAAGAACTTTCATTCAGCAAAATTTGTCCGGCTTCAGCGGCAGATTGAAGTCGTTGTGCTGTATTTACAACATCGCCAATCACCGTATAATCCAGCCGCTTCAAATTGGCTGAACCAATGTTCCCGCTGATCATTTCGCCGCTGTGAATGCCAATGGAAACTTTAGGATGAAATTCAGTTGGATTTTGGGTTGTGGACAATTTTTGAATTTCCGTTCTCACCGCAAGCGATGCTTCAATTGCCCGGTCCAGATGATAGTTGCCACGAAATACAGCCATAATAGCATCGCCGATAAATTTATCTACATGCCCCCCTTGAGCTATGATTTCTTTTACCATCACATCAAAATAATTGTTGAGCAGGCGCACTACTTTATTGGCAGGTTCGCTTTCGGTGATAGAAGTAAAACTACAAATGTCCATAAAAGCAATAGTGGCTTCGATAGTTTCGTTCGCTGTCAGGGATGATTCGTATTCCTGGCGGCTCATAAACTTCAGCACATTTTCATCTACATACATCCGCAGAATATTATTTTCCTTTATTGCCTGCAGTGTTTTTTTTATTTGCGAAACATGCTGCAAGGTTTTTTCTATCGTTAGTTCAAGGTCCTCAAAATTTACAGGCTTGCAAACAAAATCGAAAGCGCCGCGGTTCATGGCCGTTCGGATATTTTCCATATCGCCGTAGGCAGACACCATCACGGTTTGTACCAACGGGCATACTTCGTGCAGTTGTGTAAGCAAGGTCAGTCCATCTATTTCGGGCATATTAATATCGCTGAGCACAACGTCAATATCACGGTTCTCCTGCAGTTTACTAAGGGCATCTTTCCCGTTCAATGAAAAAAGGAACTGATATTTTTGCTCGCGTATTTGCTTTCGGAATTTTTGTTTGATCAGTATTTCCAAATCGGCTTCATCGTCAGCAACTAAAATCTTAGCCATGCGTCTGCGTTTTAAGTTTGTTTTTCAATGCGGCAAAATCAATTGGCTTGGTAAGAAAATCATCTGCACCTAACTTCATTGCCTGCCTGTAATTTTCATCGTCGCCATAAGCAGTTACCATCATCACAACCGGTGGAGGTTTTTCGTATCGCTCCTTTATGCGGCGGAGCAGTTCCAGGCCATTCATTCCGGGCATATTAATATCCGAAAGAATCAAAACCGCTTCGTGATTATGGAGGCTTAGATATTGAAGCGCCTGTTCGCCGGAATTCGCGAATGCAAAATGAAACAATCCTTCGCGGATCTCTTTCCGGAACCTTTGTTCAAAAAGCGTTTGCATGTCCGGCTCATCATCTACAACTAGAATGTTCATGCGTTAGGCTTGATTTTAAATTTATGCATTTTGCTTTTATACAGGCAATAGAATTTGAAACTCAGCATATTCTTTTTCTACAGTATTCACCAGCAATTCTCCCCCATGGCCTTTCGTGATGATATCATAACTCATAGAAAGTCCCAGTCCTGTTCCTTCTCCCGTAGGTTTTGTGGTAAAGAAAGGCTGGTATATTTTATCCAGTGCTGATTTTGGAATGCCCATGCCATTATCCCGGATTACCATCTTAATTTGATTTTTTAATTTTTCTGTTCGCACAGAAACAGTTGGTTTGTAATCACCATTCAAAAGTCTTTTCTTTTCCATCACCGAATAAAAAGCATTGTTGAAAAGATTCAGCAGCACCCGGCCTATGTCTTCGTTTACAATATTAATGATCCCAACATTAGGATCGAGATTCGTTTCCATGTTGGCATTAAAAGATTTGTCTTTTGCCCGCAATCCATGATAGCTTAAGCGAAGGCATTCATCCGCCAGCGCATTGATGTCAGTAGGTTCTTTTTGACCGGTGCCTTTACGCGAATGCTGCAACATGTTTTTTACAATCGAATCAGCCCTTTTGCCGTGATGAATTATTTTTTCTTCATTTTCTTTTATGGTATCAGCTATTTCCAATGCCTGTTGCTGATTGCCTGTTGCCAGTTCTTCTTTTAATTCATCTATCAGCTCTGTATTTACTTCCGAAAAATTGGTTACAAAATTCAAAGGGTTCTGAATTTCATGCGCTATGCCTGCTGTAAGTTCACCCAGACTTGCCATCTTCTCACTTTGTATTAACTGCGCCTGTGCCGCTTTAAGGTCGCTTATAGTACTGCTTAAGGTTTTATTGGTTTCAGATAAAGCTTCATTTGTGTTATTTAATTGCTGCAATGCTTTGGCACGTGCCTGCACCATATTATTAAACACCTGGGCCAATGCACCTATTTCATCGTTTGCATAGTTGGTAACAATGGGTGATAAATCTCCCTGGCCCACCTTCTTTGCTGCATTACTCAAAGCTTCTACCGGCTTTGAAATACTTTTTGATAACCAGAAACTGATGATCATTCCAACCAACAAAATAAACGCACCTACAAGCAATGAAATAATGCGAATGTTCTTTTTGTTTTCGTTGATTTCCCTTGTTGAAAACGCCAGCACTATTTCGCCCGACATAAATGGCGTTCTAAAACCAGTACGCTTTACAATAGCAGAATCACTGGAGGTTATTTGCAAAGAAGGATGCCTGTTAGCAGGAACTGTTTCGAAAATGCTTTGCTGAAGTGTGTATTTTGTATGCGCATCATTCCATGTAGTATCTGTTTGAACAAGGCTTACAAAAAGCAGGTCGGGTTTGTCTTTCACATATTCCATTGCCGTTTTAACGCCTTCAAAATTTTCTTCGTTCAAAGCTATCTTTACACCCAATGCAACAGAATTGGCAAGGTTTTGCACCTGGCTGTTGTAGGCTTTCAGCAAATAATCTCCTTCCTGTTTAGGAAAATAAAAAAGAATAAAAAAGGTAAATAGTAAGACTATAATAAGTATTGCCGCCCGAACTTTAAATTTAATCGGAATAAACATCTTGTAAATTATCTTAAAAGAAAACAGGTCTTATTACGATCAGCCGAAGCTGCTAAAACATTTTCTTACCGTCTACTAAAACAACATGCGTTTCTGCAGAAGCTGGCGGCTGGTCGGTTATTCCAATGGCGCCGGGATTTTCAGCTACAAAATTTTCAAGCTCAGAAGCGGTATTAAAAAACACAGGTGCTTCTGCTTTGCCTTCAAATACCAATGCCAGCCAAAACTTTTTCAGCTCATCACTGCTCATGTCATAGATCTTTTTACAGGTGTTCATTCCGGCAGGTGTGCCTGTTTTCATTAACGCTATTGATATTTTTTTGCCATTATGCCAGCGTTGTTTTTCACCCAGGAAAATAGATTTTAAATCAGACATTTTCAGCTCCGAAGGTGCTCCGTTGGTATTGCTTATTACAGTAAGCGTTCCGTTCTGCGAACGGGCACTGATACTTAAGAAAATAAAAAACATACACACGAAGACTCTGATGAAAAGCCTGAGCCCTGTTCTTAGCTGTATGTATATGTTTCTTTTCATTTTCTAAAAACCAATAGCTATTTGCAATGTTACTTTATTAGCACTGCCTTCCAGTTCCTGTTTTATGTGCTGGTATTCCATCTTTACAACCGTGAGATAATTGATCTGGTATCGTAAACCAAGAAGGAACGATCGGGTATTATCTTTTGTAAAAAGCAACTCTCCATTCTGATAATGCAAATCGTCAACACGTAAGTAAGGAATTAGTTTTTGTGTTATCTTATAACCGGTATATAAATAAGAGGCATGCGTTTGCTTGGTGCCGGTGGTATCCGTATGGTTTAACGCTAATGTACTTTCTGCGAGCAGCTCAAACTTTTTACCGAAATAGGCAAAGGAGCCTGTAACCAGTTGCTGGCGGACTTTCCAGTTGATTAATTTGCCTTCAACCGTGGCACCTTTTGATACCACATCACTATAATAAGAAGCGCCGATCCGCATTTTGTCAACGGGCTTTATATGCACAGCCGCAGTTACTGATTTATATCTGTCGTTGTCTTCTACCGGCAATGATCCTAAACCATTACCAATCATAAAATCGTAACCAAATTTTAAATTGCCGAGATCGTGACCCTGAAAATTTATGCCTGTTGTGTGCAGCGGAATAATTTCGGCATCGAATAACAGTGGCCTTTCAATGGTTGGGTAGAAAACACGGCCGTGATGATAGGTATCATTCCAGTAATTTATGGGCGTATGTACTTTGCCAAGAATGATATTATGATTACCGTAATAATTGTATTTTACAATAAGGCGTTCGATGCTTACATTAAAATCGGTAGGCGAAAAACTTTCAAATTTAAAAACGCTTTCTCCTAAAAACGAAAAGCGGTCGTTTAATTGTGAAGTGATAAATAAATCCTGCTCATCAAAACCAAAAGAAGCTTTTTTATCGTAAGAAGCCAATACATCAGCAAAACCTTTGATGGTAGTGTTTTGACTAAATGCTTTTACTGTCAATAAAAAGCTTAGGATTATAAAGCAGCAATAAATAATGCCCGCTTTATGTATTTGCGGGGACAGCATGTGCATAAATGGTTTGGTTAATAAGCTACTTCAAATATAGGGTGGATTCAATAGTAACAGTAAATTAATTATAAACGTTGTTGCTTCGTTTTGTTTGCCTTGAGCCGCGGTTTGTGTTCCACTAAAAAGGAGCCTCTGCTTAATCATTAAAGTAAAATAATGGCGGCCAATGAGCCTCCTCCTAATAAACGATCTCACTAAAACAAAAAACAAACTAATATTTGCTTTTGTTTTAGTAAAAGAATTGAATGCATCAAAAGCGGATCATTATTATCGGAGCCACTTCAGGAATTGGCAGGGAAATGGCGCTCCTGTATGCAACGCAGGAGAACAAGATTGGTGTAACCGGCCGTCGTGAAAATCTATTGAATGAACTGAAAGAAAAATTTCCCAAACAAATTTTCACTTCCTGTTTCGATGTGACCGGAAACAATAACCAACAAAAAGTTAAGCAGCTTGTTGATGAACTTGGGGGATTGGACCTTCTTATCTATAACTCCGGTTATGGTGATCCATCGAAAGATCTGAATGTTGAAATTGAAAGAAAAACAACACGCACAAATGTCAATGGCTTTGTTGACATCGTGAGTTATGTGTTTAACTATTTTGTTCAACAAGGTTATGGACAGATTGCCATCACATCATCTGTTGCTGCGGTAAGAGGAAACAGTCTGGCGCCGGCGTACAGTGCCAGCAAAGCCTTCATGAGTAATTATGCCGAAGGATTGAACATCAAAGCAAAAAAATTAAAGAAAGATATTGTTGTCACAGACATACGCCCAGGGTTTATCAATACAAAAATGGCTAAAGGAAACCGGCAATTCTGGGTAACACCAAAAGAAAAAGCAGCCACTCAAATCATAAAAGCAATTGAAAGAAAGAAAAGAGTGGCTTATATTTCCAAACGCTGGTGGTTGGTGGCGCAGATGGTGAAGCGATTGCCTTATAGCCTGTACCGAAGACTGGTTTAACGATGTTTCAGGTTACAGGTTCAAGATACAAGGGAATGGCAACCCCTAACCTGAATCCTGTAACCCATTTGTTAAAACATTTTTCTTCCTTTACCATTTCCCGGCAATTTATCTAACTTTTGCACCGTTATCCTGTCAAAGCCAACAATCTTTTATTTATGAACAACGCAATTTTATTTTCGGCAGAGTTCGAAAAGCAAAAAAATATTAAAGCTCTTACCTATACTGCTGGTATCGTAGGTGGTTTGCTGATTCTTTTTCTGTTTGCAAAGATGACCCTGCCTCCGGAAGAAATTCCACCGGAACCACAATATGTTGAAATTGCTTTACCGGATGAACCGCTTGATGATGATGTGAATCTTGGAAACAATGATGTGGGTACAGGAAAAATTCAGCCCATTGTTACCGGAACACCAAGTTCTGCACCGACTTCTTCTGAAGTGAATCCTGCTCCTACAAAAAGTATAATCAGCCAGGTAGCAACGAAAGATGTAGAAACAGAAGAGCATCCAAGTTCTCCTCCCATAACAAAAGCAAAAACGCCTAACACCAATAAAGAGATCAACAATAACGAAAACGATCAAACGACAAAAGCTAAACCTGTTGAACAAAAGCCCCGCGCCTTAATGACCAGCACCAGAGGAAGCGGCAATGGTGGCAATACGGATGTCCCTGGATATAATCGTCCGGGTGGACAAGGTCCCGGTGACGGTCCCGGTGATAAAGGCGTACATAATGGAAACCCAAATGGAAGAAAATACATCGGAACGAATGCGTATAGCATGCGTATAAAAGATTTTGAAGGAGATTTTGATGAAAACGGTAAAATCGCTATTGATATAGAAGTGGATGAAAATGGACAATTGATTTCTGCCAATTACCAGACAAGAGGATCAACCTTAGCAAGGTCCAGCAAACAATACAGTCTTGCCATTGACCAGTTACATAAAGTGAAATTTCCAAAAATGGATGGTGGCTTTAAGGAGACCCGAATATTTAATTTTAGAGTACAATAGCAACAGCAATATTTTTGCTGTTGAATGAACTATCAGCAAACAATAGATTATTTATACAACACACTGCCCATGTTCAGCCGCATGGGCAGCGCTGCACTTAAGAAAGACCTCATCAATACTTTACTGCTTTGCGAAAGATTGGATCATCCGCAAAAAAAATTTAAAAGCATTCACATTGCCGGCACAAACGGTAAAGGTTCTGTAAGCCACATGCTGGCGGCTATTTTTCAAACAGCAGGTTATAAAACCGGGTTATACACTTCGCCACATTTATATGATTTCAGGGAGCGGATTAAGATAAATGGAGCAATGTGTGAGAAAGATTTTGTTGTTGATTTTGTAGAACGGATAAAGCCCGCCATTGCAGAAATCCAACCTTCCTTTTTTGAGATCACGGTAGCGATGGCCTTTGATTATTTTGTTAAGCAGAAAGTAGATATTGCCATTGTGGAAGTTGGTTTGGGAGGAAGATTGGACAGCACCAATGTTATCACTCCTGAACTATCCGTCATCACCAACATTGGTTGGGACCACATGAATTTATTGGGAAACACGTTGGAAGAAATTGCATTTGAAAAAGCAGGCATTATCAAAGAAAACATTCCTGTGGTCGTTGGTGAAAAGAAGAAAGAAACCGAAACCGTTTTTACAACAATTGCTTCGCAAAAGCAGGCACCCATTTATTTTGCCGAAGAAAATTTTTCCGTCAAAGATTATCAGCTTTCGAATAGCTCAATTGAAATTTCGGTCAGCCATAAAGGAGCATTCCCCACAACTTACGAACTCGATCTTCCCGGCCTTTACCAAACAAAAAACATTCTGTCTGTTTTGCAAGCCATTGACCTGTTGAAAGAATGGAAGATCACACAAGAGCAAATTCAATCAGCATTAAAAAATATAAAACAACTCACCGGATTGCACGGACGATGGGAAGTGATCCACGAAAATCCAACTGTCGTTTTGGAAGTGGCACACAACAAAGACGGCATGGAGCAAATGTTGCAGCATCTTGAAAAAATTAGGTACAGCAAACTTCACATCATTATTGGAATGGTAAAGGACAAGGATGTTGATCCGGTTTTGCAACTCCTTCCCAAAAGCGCAAACTATTATTTTACACAAGCGCAGATTCCCCGTGCATTGGATGCGGAAACACTTCAAACCAAAGCAGCAACATTCTCTTTGGAGGGAAATCATTTTGGTGATGTGAATATTGCTCT
>JAICTW010000300.1 GCA_025936195.1 Flavisolibacter sp. | reverse complement strand
GCGGCCAATTAAAAAAGTTCCCTCGCTTCGCGATGTGACTGTGGTGAACTTGTTTTACGAGAACTCCACCCGCACAAGAATTTCATTTGAATTAGCGGAGAAAAGATTATCGGCCGATACCGTTAACTTCAGTGCATCAGGCTCCTCTGTTTCCAAGGGCGAAACCTTATTGGATACCGTGAACAATATTCTATCCATGAAAGTGGATATGGTGGTGATGCGGCACAGTGCAAGCGGCGCCCCGCATTTTCTGGCAAAGCATATTCCTGCTGCCATCATTAATGCAGGCGATGGTATCAACGAACATCCTACTCAGGCCTTGCTGGATGCTTTTTCCATTCTGGGAAAGTTTGAAACGCTGAAGGGTGTAAAGGTGGCGATCATTGGCGATATCATGCACAGCCGTGTGGCGCAAAGCAATATGTACCTGCTCAGCAAAATGGGAGCCGAGATCACCGTTTGTGGACCGCCAACACTGATCCCAAAATATATTGATAAGGCGTTTAATGTTCGTGTTGAATATGATTTGCGAAAAGCATTGGAGTGGTGCGATGTGGCGAACGTGTTGAGAATTCAATTAGAGCGGCAGAACCAGGTTTTGTTTTCATCGTTGCGGGAATACAACCTGATTTATGGTATCAATAAAAATTTATTAAACAGTTTATCCAAAGAGGTTACTATTATGCATCCTGGTCCAATCAATCGTGGAGTGGAATTAGACAGCGATGTAGCCGACAGCGACCAATCCATTATTTTACAACAGGTAGAGAACGGAGTAGCGGTTCGTATGGCTGTTTTGTATTTGCTGGCTGGCGAAAGGCAGGAGCAGTGAATCAGAAATTAGAAATCAGACATTAGTCATCGGATAACCGTTTGCAATTAATAAATAGCTTTGTAACAAAATGAAAAGGGAATAAGGAATGGGTTAGAAAACTCTTAAACCTTAACCTTTAAACCTAAACCTTTCTAATGCGTATTGCTTTATTTCCCGGCACTTTCGATCCTGTTACATTTGGACATATTGATATTATTGAAAGAGGATTGCCTTTATTCGACAAGCTTTACATCGGCATTGGTACCAATGCCAGCAAACTCCCCATGTTTTCAGAAACGCAAAGAAAGCAATGGCTGGAAGAAATTTTTAAAGGAGAATCCAAAATTAAAGTGGTTATCTACGACGGACTGACGGTAGAGTGCTGCAAAAAAGTAAAAGCGAATTACATTGTAAGAGGCATTCGCTATGTAAACGATTTTGAGTACGAAAAAGCAATCGCCGATATGAACCGCAGCCTGGATGAAAACATTGAAACAGTTTTTCTTACCTGTCTTCCGAAATATACTTCAGTGGCATCCACATTGGTAAGAGATGTGATCCGCAATGGAGGCAATGTTTCGCAGTTTGTTCCCGATGTAGTTTTAAGAACAATTCAGCAAAGCAACAAACAGGAAATGTTTGTTTAGTCCTTTTTTGTTTTGCTCAAAATCTTTATGCCTGCATGAATCACATCGTGTATGGATGCATGGGTATTATCCATGTAAGTTGACAGTTGATCAATAGATACCCATTCACATTTCTCAATGTCTTCTTCTGCTTGCGGTACAAGATCCATTTGTTGATTTGTCTTTATTAAAAACCAGTGCGTTTCTTTTAAAATGTGTTTTCCATCCTGGTAATACGTGTGATAACTAAGACAAAGTGGTTGCTCGATTTGAATATTTTTTAATCCGGTTTCTTCATTGATCTCGCGGATAGCACAGGTTTCAATGTCTTCGCCTTCATCTAACTTTCCTTTCGGCAGGTCCCATTTTCCTCTTCTGAAAATGAGAAGAAGATTGTTTTCAGTTGTATGCACCAATCCACCGGCAGCTTTTATCAACACCAGTTTTTTTTCAATGGCTTTTAGAACAGCATCTTCATCGTTGTGCAAAAAAACACCGGTTTGTATTTCGGGTAATTCCATTTCATACAACATGGTTTTTACCGTATGTGCATTGAATTCATCAATAAACACTGTCTCTTTATGATGAATATATTCTTCCAGGTCTTTGGTGATTTTGCCAGTAATGAACAAAGGCTTGTTGTTGAAATAAATTTTGTGCATGATCAAAAGTACGAAGTAGGAGGTGAGCGGCAGTATGCGTAGGGATTTGCCACTGGCAAATCTTTGAACAATTAAATGGCTTAATGAGTATTTCTTGGAAATTAAAATTTATAAGCCCTTGTACTTTTAACTTCGCATCATCATGACCGATGCATTAATTACTGCAGAAAAATTATTACAGGCAGATGCGATAAGATTAAGTCCGCATCAGCCATTTACCTGGGCCAGCGGATGGAAAAGTCCTATCTATTGTGATAATCGCAAAGTGCTTTCCCAGCCTTTCATTCGGGATTTTATTAAAAGCGAATTGTGCAATGTCGTATTTGAAAAGTTTGCAGAAGCAGAATTAATTGCCGGTGTGGCTACGGCCGGTATTGCCTGGGGCGCCATGGTAGCCGATCAGTTAAAGCTTCCGTTTATTTATGTTCGCCCAAAACCAAAAGAACATGGTTTGGGTAATCAAATTGAAGGTGCCTTTTCAGCCGGACAAAAAGCTGTAGTGATTGAAGACCTCATCTCCACGGGCAAAAGCAGTTTGCAGGTGGTTGACGTTCTGAAACAAAATGGAGTTGAAATCCTGGGAATGGTTTCCATTTTCAATTATCAGTTTGATGTAGCCAAAGAAGCCTTTGAAAAAGCAAATGTCCCTTATCATTCTCTTACCAATTATCCCGGACTTATTAATCTGGCGGAACAAAGGGGAATGATACAGCCGGAAGAAAGGGAAATTTTGTTAAAATGGCGGTCCGACCCTGCAAACTGGAACGGACTTTCTTAAATTCGTTTTAAACAATTGATATGAAAAAACTGCTCTTCTCCTTAATTGCCATCGGCTTTATTACAGTTGCCGCTTCTGCCCAGCAAAAAGCTGTGCAAACTGTAAAAATCAGTACGCCCACTGTTCAGTGCGAAATGTGTAAGAAAACGATTGAGGATTACCTGAAGCGTTATGATGGTGTAGCTTATGTCAATGTTAATGTAAAGAAGAAGGAAACCACTGTAAAGTATATTACTGACCGCATTAACGAAGAAGGGATCAAAACAGCCATTGCCAACGCAGGTTATGATGCAAATGAAATAGCTGCCAATCCAGATTCGTATAAGGCATTGCCCAAGTGTTGCAAGAAACCTGAGGACGGAGGCGGAATGCCGAAGAAGCACTAATCATTTTCAAAGAGCTCTTCACAGAGCTCTTTTTATTTTATGTTGCTTGTGCAAACAACAACAGATCACAGTATAAAACTCGCCACCTGCAAAAAACAAAAGCTACCAACCAGGTCAGTGGCTACAAGAAATTTTTTTTATGATGAGATTTAAGCAAACATCAAAATCAAATCCGATCAGCAAATAGTTTTCTCAAACATTTACGCCGCACTTGCATGCTCCACAATCTCGTTCATGGAGATGCCCATGTGGCTTTCTTCGTAAACACATTGCCCTTCTTTGATCACCAAAACCTGCGGCGACTCATGCGGTACACCAAACACTTCTGCAATTTTATTGGACAGGCTTCTGTAAGAAAGAAGGTCCAGAAAATAAAAATCTATATCTGAAGGCTGCGCTACTTTTTGCAAACGTTGCAAAGCCACGGAGCTGATGGAACAGCGGGTACTGTGTTTAAAAATTACCTGCGATCTGATCTGCGATTTACTGATAATTTGTTTCAACTGCTCTTCATCAGTCAGATGAATCCAATGCATACACACAATTTTAAACTTAGTAATTGAATTAGCCTCTGAAATGGCGTCCGGAGTCTGCTGTAGCCGGGCATCCTACTTTGGGCCTCGATGCAAAACAGGAAGAAAGACTTGTAACAATCAGGATCAATAGGGTAAACGTGATGATTTTGTTTTTCATATTGAATTGTTTGGATTAAAAACGGTTTACTTTGCCAGATATTTCGCAAATATAACATGAAAATCCATTTTATCTCAATAGGCGGAAGTGTAATGCACCAATTAGCTATAGCCCTAAAGCGAAAAGGATACCAGATCACCGGTAGCGACGATGAAATTTTTGAACCGGCAAAAAGCAATCTTGCCAAAGAGGGAATATTGCCCGAAGAGATTGGCTGGCAACCAGATAAGATCACCAAAGATATTGACGCCGTAATCCTGGGCATGCACGCAAAAGCCGACAATCCTGAGCTGGAGAAGGCAAAAAAATTAGGGGTTTCCATTTACTCCTTTCCCGAATATATTTTTCAGGAAAGCAAGAATAAAACAAGGGTGGTGGTGGGTGGCAGCCATGGAAAAACAACCACAACCTCCATGATCATGCATGTGTTGAAAGAAACAGGAAAAGAGTTTGATTACCTGGTGGGAGCAAGATTACAGGGCTTCGATCAATCCGTGAACATTACCAATGCGCCTGTAATTGTTTGCGAAGGTGATGAATATCCTGCCAGTGCTATTGAAAAAAAGCCCAAGTTCCATTTTCTTTTTCCGCACATTGCTATCATCACGGGCATCGCATGGGACCATATCAATGTGTTTCCTACGTTTGAAAATTATTTGGAACAATTCAGAATTTTCATAGGTAAAATAGAGGCGAACGGTCATCTCATTTATAACAATACCGACTCTGTTTT
>JAICTW010000189.1 GCA_025936195.1 Flavisolibacter sp. | reverse complement strand
TCAAAACCTGCATCCATATTGGATGGCATTTCGCTTGCAGGCAAACGCTTCATGGATTTCAGCCATTCGGTGAAGCTTTTCAATTGTTTGCCAAATTTATCTTTGGGAACTTCCTCCTGCAAAAGTTTAATGCCTTGCGATGCAAAGTAATCAACGGTGTGATAAGGTTCGAATACCAGAGCATTATTGTTTGAAGTGGGCTCTGGTTCCTTTATTTGCTCTTCTTCCTGTTCCAGTACCTTTTCAATGGATTCAGCCATTTTTTCTTCTACGGATGGTGCAACAACTTCTTCATTTGTGTTCGTTGTTTCTTCTACAGGAATTATTGTTGTGTCGAAAGGTTTTTCTTCCTGTTCCGGTTCTATAGTTGAGGGCTGATCGCTTTCTGTAAAATCAACCTCGGTTTCAAAGCGGTCGGATGAAATGAAATAATCAAACTCTAATGGATTGTGATAATAAAGAACCACTTTTTGAAGTTGCGTGGAGTATTCTGGTGAATTTTCCTTTTTTAATTTCTCGAGTAAAAGAAATTGGGCAGGAGCAAAATACGGGTAACGGCCGGCAAGATCCATGATCTCCTGCAGGTTGTAATCATCAACCGATGACTTGCCGAAAACTTGTTGAGCCAGTGCATGAATTCTTTCGCTCATCCGGCAATTTACATTACCAATCCGAAAAAATGCGATTGAAAATTTCGTCGCTCAGGTTCCGGATCATTTCTTCCAGCAAATTTGCTTCAGCCTGATTGAGCGATTGATTGGCAGGAAAATCAAAACTGTGGCTTACATCGTACTGTTTGGTATCGTTCTTCAATTGATTATTGATGGTCACATGAACGGTTACGTTAAGCCGGTTAATAGAAGTTTGGGTTTGCCCGTTTGAATTAGAGATACCGGTAGTGAGCACGGAATAGTCGGTCACCGTTGCATTAATATCAAGATTGGCATCATCACGATTGGTTTGCGAAAGCTTGGTTTGACGTGTGATCTTTTGTCTCAAACGGTCGGCGAGGTTGGGAGCTAATTGCGGATTGACATACTGCGCCCTGTTATCAATGGTATTGACGCGGACTGTTTTAATGTCCGGATCCAATGTTCCTTTCGGACTGAAACTATAAATACCACAGCCGGTAAATGCAATTACGATAGCTATGGGAATTATAAATTTAGAAGCAGAGAAAAGAATGGAAGTGAAACTTTTTTTCATTTGGATTTTCATTGATCAATATCGTATTCCTTCAATTTGCGGTAAAGAGTTCTTTCGCTGATGCCCAGGTCCATGGCAGCATCCTTTCTTTTTCCACGGTGTTTTTTCAATGCTTTTATGATCAGTTCTTTTTCTTTGTCCATGATGTTCAGGCTTTCATCCACTTCCTCGTGTTCATGAATTTGATGATCGTTATGAACAACTACCGGCTGATTGGAAGGAAGATTTGAAGTTACCAAAACAGGCGGAGTTACCTCATGGTTTTGGATTTCTTTAACTTGATTCATCAGGTTGGGATTCTGATGAACGACGGATGGATTTTGAAGCACTTCAAAAAATAGTTTTTTAAGTTCTGTTACATCCCTTTTCATATCGAAAAAGAGCTTGTATAAAATCTCTCTTTCATTATTGAACTCGTGAGCTTCTCCATTTACATGCGCCAACACCGGCACACGATTCATCGAATGATCATTTGCAGGAAGAAATTTTTCCAGTTCTTTTGCTGTAACCTGCTTATCGGTTGCCAGCACAGAAATTTGTTCGGCAATGTTTTTTAATTCGCGAACATTTCCGGGAAAAGGATAATTCATCAATCGTTGTCTTGCTTCTTCATCCAATTGCACGGGTGCGGTTTTATAACGTTCTGCAAAATCCACAGCAAATTTTCGGAAGAGGAGAGGAATGTCTTCCTTCCGGTCTCTTAATGACGGGACACGGATGGGAACGGTGTTCAAACGGTAATAAAGATCTTCCCTGAATTTTCCATTCTGTACCAACTGCAACAATTCTTTATTGGTTGCGGCAATCACCCGTACATCAGTCTTTTGTGTTTTTGACGAACCCACGCGAATAAACTCACCGCTTTCCAAAACACGGAGCAATCTTGCCTGCGTACCCAACGGCATTTCGCCAATTTCGTCGAGGAAAATGGTTCCTCCGTTCACGGTCTCAAAATAACCCTTGCGACTTTCCACGGCACCGGTGAAGGATCCCTTTTCATGTCCGAATAGTTCCGAGTCAATGGTTCCTTCCGGAATAGCGCCGCAGTTCACTGCAATGAAAGGATTGTGTTTCCGTGCCGAAAGAGAATGTATGATATGAGAAAATGCTTCCTTACCGACACCGCTTTCTCCTGCAATTAAAACCGTAAGATCGGTGTTCGATACCTGCACTGCTACCTGCAACGCATAGTTAAGGGCGGGTGAGTTACCGATGATTCCAAATCTGTTCTTTATACTTTGTAAGTCCATTCTTTACCCTTTAAATAAGTTCTCCTAACAATGTTGCCTGCGTACAATCTGTCACCTTTACCCAAACATAATCTCCGGGTTTATGTTCTTTGATCCCTTTAGGAAATACAATCACTTTATTCTGACTGCTGCGTCCCATCCAGTCTTTATCTGTTTTTTTGGAAGAAGACTCAATCAAAACTTTGAATGTTTTGCCCAGATCTTTTTTATTGCTTTCATGCGAAAGCTTGCCCTGCAAGTCCACAATCTCCTGAAGCCTTCTTTTTTTTACATCTAACGGAACATCATCTTCATACCTGCGTTCCGCCAGTGTTCCCGGCCTTTCGCTGTAAAAAAACATATAGCTCATGTCATACTTTGCATATTCCATTAAATTCAAAGTATCCTTATGATCTTTTTCCGTTTCGGTGCAAAAGCCTGCAATTACATCAGAACTGATTCCGCAATCCGGCATGATCTCGCGGATGCGCTCGACCTTTGCCTTGTACCATTCACGGGTATAACTGCGGTTCATCAGTTGAAGTATTCTTGTTGATCCGCTTTGCAAAGGCAGATGAATGTATTTGCAAATGTTCTCGTACTTCGCCATCGTATGCAGAACATCGTCCGTAATGTCTTTAGGATGTGAAGTGGAGAAACGAATACGGAGATCAGGAGAGATCAGGGCTACCATTTCTAAAAGACTGGCAAAACTTACCGCTTTTACTGTCCCTTTCTCCGATGGAGAAGAGTTAGGGTTGAGATAATAATAGCTATCAACATTCTGCCCTAAAAGCGTTACCTCTTTATAGCCATTATCAAAAAGTTCCTGACATTCTTTTAAAATGCTTTCGGCATCGCGGCTGCGTTCGCGTCCGCGGGTGAAAGGCACTACGCAAAACGAACACATATTGTTGCATCCACGCATGATGCTGACAAAAGCGGTAATGCCATTGGAGTTCAAACGAACAGGTGAAATATCTGCGTAGGTTTCTTCCCGGCTTAATAAAACATTCACTGCTTTTTGCCCGCCATCAGCATCGCTTATAAGTTGCGGAAGCGTTCTGTACGCATCCGGGCCAACAACAAGATCCACTAATTTTTCCTCCTCTAAAAATTTGGATTTCAATCGTTCAGCCATGCAGCCTAAAACTCCTATTAAAGTAGAAGGCCGGCTTCTTTTCAACTTCTTGAATTCCGTTAAACGTTTGCGAACGGTTTGTTCCGCTTTCTCACGAATGGAGCAGGTATTCAAGAAAATAAGGTCGGCTTCTTCAAAATTCTTTGTAGCGCCAAAGCCTTCTTTATTTAAAATAGATGCCACGATCTCGCTGTCGCTGAAGTTCATCTGGCAGCCATAGCTTTCAATGTAAAACCTGCGTTGGTATTGGTTCGGATCATTTTCAAAAGGCGCATATGCTTCCCCTTGTCTTCTTTCATCATGTGTCTTTGTGGTAGCTATATCCAACATATTCATTTGATATGCGGGCAAAGATAAATAATATCAATGCTTCCGGTGACAGGATGACAGATTTAAGTAAGGTTTAAAGAATAGCAGGTAGTGAGTATTAAGTGAACTGCTTTTCCAGGAGAGGTTAATTAACCTTAATAATTTCGATAAACCAGTAAAGGCAGGACGGGCTGAAGTTTCTGTAAGGCTATCTTTGAACGGATGAGAATTGTACTTTCCTTTTTGGCTTTCCTGACCGGTTTTCAAGTATTGGCACAATCAAATAACGTTGGAATTATCGTGGGTAATGTTTTGGATGAAAAAAGCAAGGCCCTGGAATCGGCAACCGTTCAATTGATCAACATAAAAGACAGCAAGCAGCAAAAAACAGTTCTCACCGATAAAGACGGCTTGTTCCAGATTTCCAGCATTCCTTTTGGTTATTATAGCCTGAAGGTTTCTTATATAGGCTTCCATACACTTACCATAGACAGTATTTATTTCAGGGCGGAACGGTACGATTTTAATTTGAATGATGTGGTGCTTCAACCCAACATAAGCGACTCCGGTACCATGGAGCAGGTGATCATTTATGCAGAAAAGCCTTTGATCCAAAGCAAGGACGGTAATATTACGTTCAATGCAGGAGAATCGGCTTTAAGTGCAGGCAGCAATGCCAGCGAGTTGTTGACCAATGTGCCTCTTGTAACAAAAGATCCCGACGGTAAATTATTGGTGAGAGGAAAAGAACCTAAAATTTTAATTGACGATAAACCAGTTGAATTAAATCTGCAACAACTACAGGACCTTTTGGAGTCCATGCCCGGAAGTTCCATTGAAAAAATAGAGGTGCTGACCAATCCACCACCGCAATATGCCAGCGAGGAAGGCGGCGTTATTAACATCGTTACCAAAAAAGGAACGATCGGGAAATCAGGCCGGCTTTCAGTTTATGCAGGAAGCCGGGGTGAAATTGGAACCAACGGAAGTTTCAATTATCGCAAGCAAGGATTGTCCTTAAACATTAATGCAGGAGCCGTCAACAACCAGTTTGAAGGAAATGGTTATTCGAAGCGGCAGAATATTTTTGTTGATTCAATGACTTATTTCAATACAGTCAATAACTATCTGAACAAAAACACACGTCCTAATTTCAGAAGCAATTTGAATTACGATATTGATCCATTCAATTCCATCAACCTGGTTTTGCAATACAATCAGAATGATTATAATAATTCCAATTTTACAGAGAACACGAATTTGAACAGCAAGGAAGAAATTTACCGGCTTAGCGAGCGAACATTAAAAAATTCGGGCGAGAATTACAATCCGAACATTGATCTAAGCTATACCTTGAAAACAAAACGGCCTGGTGAAGTGTTGCGGATATACAATAATTTCAATTATTCAGCCAGTGAAAGCCGAAGGGATTTTTACCAGCAATATTTCAATCCTGATCATTCGCCCAATGGAAAGGACTCTACACAAAATCAAATTACAAACAGTAAGTACAAAGGTTATAATCTGCGGGTGAATTACAATCTTCCTCTTTCCAATGACAAAACATTTTTGTCCGCAGGTGCAACGTATCAAACAACGAGTTCCAGGATCAATTCAGATGCTTCTTATTTGAGAAAATCCGATCAGCAATGGATGCCTTTGGATGCATTGATCAATCAGTTTCAATTTGGTCAGCAGATCAATACAGTAAGAGCTTCGGTGAAACAAATATTGGGATCGGGTTTGAATGCATCCGCAGGCCTCTCAGCCGAAAACACCCGCTTCCATTTTAATTTGCTAAAAACAAATACAGAAGCATCCAATAACTACTGGAGCTATTTACCTTTTGCAAATTTGAGTAAGAACTGGGATGACAAATTGAACCTTAGCCTTTCTTATCGCAAAACCATTCGCCGCCCCGGATCAAATGAATTGAATCCAACCGTTGATTCTTCGGATGCTTATACTATTCGTACCGGTAATACCGATCTGAAGCCTTCCATTGCGCACAACTTTGATTTGGTGCTTGGAAAGACACACAATTCGTTTTATGCAAATATTGGATTTGGCTACAATAGGGTTGATGATGTATTTGCAAGGATACGCACCCGTCTGTCAGACACTACAACAGAAATTACCTGGGAAAACATCAGCG
>JAICTW010000724.1 GCA_025936195.1 Flavisolibacter sp. | reverse complement strand
CTTCCTTTGCCAACTCACGCATTTCTTCATCGTTGCCGTTCAAAGCCTCGTGATAAAATTCAACATCATCCAGCACTTTTCTGTACTCTCTGTACGCATTCACAATCTTTTCAAGGTTCCGGTACTCCTTGGAAAGCTGGCCAAATTTTTTGTTATCGCTGATGATACCGGGATTGGTGAGAGCAACTCCCAGGTCTTCAAATTTTGCTTTTATGGCTTCCAGTTTGTCGAGCATAATAAAGGCGGCAAAATTAAGGATGAACAAATGAATACAAACGTTAAGAACAGTGTATTTTAGACGCGTATGAGTTATAGAAAATTAAGGGCAGATAAAATTTTTGACGGTTACAGGTTCATTGAAAACCACGTGTTGATAAGTACAGAAGAAGGCATTATTGAAGATATTATTGCGGAAGAAAATGCAGGAGATGACGTTGAAGTCTTTCCCGGAATCCTTTCTCCAGGGTTCATCAATTGTCATTGCCATTTGGAATTAAGTCATATGAGAGGGCTGATCCCGGAGAAAACAGGGTTGGTGGATTTTGTTTTTAAAGTGGTTACCGAAAGGCATCATGCAGAAGAAGAGATCTTGCAGGCAATTGAACGGGCAGAAGATGAAATGCTGAAGAATGGAATGATTGCCGTGGGAGATATTTGCAATAATTCGCTTACCCTTTCTCAAAAGAGCAAACAACGATTGCACTATTATAATTTCATCGAGTCAAGCGGATGGCTGCCCTCCATTTCCCAACTGCGGTTTGAAAGAGCCAAGAAATTATTTGATGAATTTTCAAATCTGAATGCTCCTTATTCCATTGTTCCTCATGCGCCGTACTCTGTTTCTGAAAATTTATGGAGTGAAATACAACCGTATTTTGAAAACAGAACAGTAAGCATTCACAACCAGGAAACGGCTTTTGAAGATGAATTTTTTTTAAAAGGCACAGGCGATTTCAAAAGAATGTACGAATTGATGAAGATTGACAACAGCCATCATGTGCCCACAAAAAAAAACAAGTTTGCAATCGTATTTTGATAAACTTTCTAAAGCAAGAGATGTTCTTCTTGTTCACAACACATTTACTAAGCAGGAAGATATTGATTATGTACAACTACAAACTGCAAACTACCTTCAGCCGCTGAAGGCTTGCCGCAGGCGCAGCAAACTGCGAACTTTCTTCTGCCTTTGTGTGAATGCAAACAAATACATAGAAGAGGCATTGCCACCGGTTGAATTATTTCGAAAGAACAATTGTTCGCTGATTTTAGGAACAGACAGTCTTGCAAGCAATTGGAGCTTGAATATTCTGGATGAGATCAAAACAATCAGAGAAAATTTTCCTTCTATTCCTTTAGAAGAGATTTTGCAATGGGCAACAATCAATGGAGCAAAAGCTTTGCAGATGGATTCTGTTTTGGGAAGTTTTGAAAAAGGAAAAAAGCCGGGTGTTGTTTTGATTAGTGAGGCTGTTGAAACGGTTTCGAGGATCGTTTGATTATTTCAGAAGTTCTGATTGCATTTTGCTTAAACCCGATTGACCGAATATCTCTTCTAAAAACAGATTGCCGGTATCAAGATTCAAATCAAAGAATTCGGGTGTTCTTATGCCGTCACCCATTTTAGCGAAAGTGCTAGGAAGAATTCCATATTTTGTTGCGGCATCACCAAAATTGGTTTTACCCCTCATATCCGCTTTCGTTCTGTAGGATAGAATTTTGAAACCTTTATCGCATGGGACTAACTCGGTAAATTCTTCGCGGAAAACAATATATCTCTTTTGGCCATCGCAAACTCCCCAATAGTTTTTAAAATCTATTTCTTTCCCGTTATTGTCAGTTACGGATTTTAATTTTCCTTTTTCATAATCCATTTTAATATCAGTGACGGAAGGTGTGTTGTTTCTGAACTCTTCAAAGCTTTTATAAATGCCAGCTTTCAATGCTGAAGAATAAAGAGGTAAGTCGAACCGCTTCTTTATAGCCAAATCAATTTCTCCGGTTGTGAAAAAGGGCCTGGTAGTGTCG
>JAICTW010000044.1 GCA_025936195.1 Flavisolibacter sp. | reverse complement strand
TTTTGCGATCCGCTGGTATCCTGGTATTCATCCACCAGTATATACTGAAACTGTTCCTGGTAGCTGCGAAGCATGCTTTCATTTTGTTCAAAGGCTTCAATCACCCAATTGATCATATCATCAAAATCATAACGGTTGCGCTGACGCATCAACTGCTGAAACTTTGTAAACTCATTGCAGGCAGCACGCAGCCTTTCCATTTTTTCTTTCTGCTCTTCAATTTTATCCCAGCGAACATCTCCTTTCTTAAAATCTTTTGTTGCTCTTTTGCAGATGTATTCATCGCGATTGGGAAGGTCGCTGATGTATTCATCAATTTTTTTGCAAATAAAATCAGGTGGCCAGCCTTCTCTTTTCATCAATGAAAAAAGCGATTGAAGACTGCTGATCTCAAAATACACATCGCCGCGATAACGCTTTAATGGATGCTCTTTTCCAAAACCATCAATCAGTTCTTTCATTAATTCTATTCTTTCCAAATCACTGATTGGGTCAAGAGAAGTTTTCTCGAACAATCCAAGATTGTCCTGGATCACATCATTGCAAAAAGCATGAAAGGTGTAAATGGCCACACGGTAAGCATCCGGGCCAATGAACTGCGCCAGCCTTCTGCGCATGGCAACCACACCGGCATCGGTGTAAGTGAGACAAAGAATATTATTAGGCTCCACTTGTGAGTCGCTCAATAAAATTTTTCCGATCCGTGCACTGAGTATTTGTGTTTTGCCCGTACCCGGACCCGCGATCACCATTACAGGACCTTCAATCTGATCAACAGCTTTGCGTTGCTGATCATTGAGACGGTTGTATTCTTCTTCAAATTTTTGAAGCAGCTTATCCCTTTGAATGGACATAAATTAATTTGTGATTTTAAATTTCAGATGACGATCTTCCCGCAACTCTGTTCTTCGTGTGGAGCGCTTTTCTAATCAGCCAAAGGTAACAGGAATTGCTATGAAGTTTAGCAATGTGGATAAGAGAAAAATCTTAATACTAAAATACCATTCAGGATAACACTATTTACTGAAGTATAATTTACGCTGAGAACGCCGGGAATTTTTTGTTCTCCCCTGCGAACTCCGCTTTTCTTCTTGAATTTATTTTCTCAAATATCATTCGCTTTCGTCCGGATTGAAACAACAAAAAAGCCATTGGGTTTAAGAACCAATGGCTTTCAATAGCGATCAGAATTGACCGGCAACAACTATTTCTTCAAATGTGAATTCACCACTTTGGCCAAATCAAACATAGAGATCTGGTCTTTACCGAAAAGCGGTTTCAGCTTCGAATCGGCATTGATCATTCTTCTGTTCTTTTTGTCCTGCAGATTATTCTTCTTGATATAATCCCAGATTTTTTTAACGATCTCTGTTCTTGGCATTGGTTTGCTACCCACTACTTCAGCCAAAGTGTTATCCGGAGTTAACGGAGCCATAAAGGCTGCATTAGGTTTTCTTGCAGATTTCTTTTTAGGAGCCGCTTTCTTTGGAGCTGCTTTTTTTGCTGCTTTCTTCGGAGCACTCTTAGTTGTTTTCTTTGCTGCCTTTGCAGGAGCTTTCTTCGCTGCTTTCTTCGGAGCTGCTTTTTTTGTTGCTGCTTTCTTTGAAGCTTTTGCCATAAAAATTAGAATTTAAGGATTAGTAAGAACGTTCTTTACCGCTGACTAAATTAATATTATCTCTCTAATACTCCCAAAAGAGTTTTCCATATACGTCAATAACTAATTGTCTTAAACAATTTTGGAGCCTGATTGTTTTTACAGGTTGGCGTACGAACATGAACAATACTTAATTTTAGCGCCTGTTTCATTGATCACAAACCCTTACCATGCAAACGGATTGTACCTGTCTCCTTATTGATAATGACCCGGATGATTGTGACATTTTCCTGATGGCTTTACAAGAAGTTGATCCGGCTTTCTCCTGCACCATCACCAACAATGGCATTGAAGCATTGAATAAAATAAACAGCAATCCCTCCTTTCTGCCTTCATTTATTTTTATTGACATGAATATGCCCAATATGAATGGCCAACAATGCCTGCAGCAGTTAAAGAAAATTGAAAGGCTGAAAGATGTAGCCATGTATGTTTATTCCACATCTGCCGATCCAAGGGCAATAGTGGAAGTAAAAGCAATGGGAGCAAACGATTTTATCATGAAGCCTTCCAGTTTCACTTCACTGGTTCATTTGTTATGCCATCTTCTTCAAGGTCAAAAATTTTTATAATGAAACTGCTTTTAAAAACCACGGTGTTGTTTTTGTTCTTTTGCTTTTTGCTTTCCCATTCTGTGCAGGCGCAGGCATTATCGCCAAGAGAGTTAAAGAAACTTTCCGTTGAACAGTTGATGAATATTGAAGTGACGCTGGTTTCAAGAACACCTGAAAAACTTACCGAAGCCGCATCGGCCATACAAGTGATCACCGGTGAAGACATTCGCCGTTCCGGCGCTACTAATTTGGCAGAAGCCTTGCGACTGGTCACCAATTTACAGGTAGCGCAATTGGCATCAAATGTTTGGCTGATCAGTGCCCGTGGGTTCAATACCATTTTTGCCAATAAGCTGTTGGTGATGATTGATGGACGCACGGTTTATACTCCATTGTACGGCGGCGTATTATGGGAACAGCAAAATGTTTTATTGGAAGATGTTGACCGCATTGAAGTAGTAAGCGGTCCCGGAGGTACTTTATGGGGACCGAATGCGGTAAACGGAGTTATCAATATTATTACAAAATCATCAAAAGAAACGCGGGGACTTTATGCGTCTGCATCAGTGGGAAGTTTTGTAAAAGATGCAGCTTCTTTGAGATACGGAGGAAAGATCAGCGACAAAGTTTACTACAAAGTTTACGGACAACACTTCGACAGGGAAAATACGGAATTAGCTAATGGCACAAAAAATACAGACGCATGGAAGATGAACCAGGCAGGTTTCCGTGTGGATTTGGATGCCTCTTCAAAAGATGCGATAACAATAGATGGAGAATATTACGGTGGTAAAAGAAAAACTGCTGTTGCTGGTTCGCCATTGAACGGACAACATCTTTTGACCCGTTGGACAAGAACGATTTCTGACCGATCCGGTATTGCTTTGCAATTGTATTATGACCGCTATTATCGTAAAGATGCACCGACAAATTCATACGATAAAATGAATACTGTTGATGCTGATTTTCAGCATCGCTTTCCTATCCAAAAAAGACAAACCATTGTATGGGGTGCAGGCTACCGCTATGTAAAGGATAATGCTTATTATGCCAACACCGCAAGTGCCGGTATTGTTCCAAGATTCAAACGTTTGGATTTGTTCACTGCATTTGCACAGGATGAAATTGTTTTGACCGATAGCCTGCGATTGATTCTTGGCACCAAATTGCTTCACAATGTTTATACAAATTGGGAATGGCAACCTTCGGCACGTATGGCATGGACAAAGAACAACACTACTTTATGGGCGGCGGTTTCAAGAGCCGTGCGAACGCCCAGTCGCTTTGATGTGGATTACTATTTACCGGAAACGCTGCAGCCGCCCACAGTTCCAAGCGTAGCAGGCGGCCCCAATTTTGTTTCGGAAAAACTGCTTGCTTATGAATTAGGCTTTCGCTTTCAGCCCAATCGCCTTTCTTCTTTTTCAATTGCCACGTTCTATAATGTTTATAGTGATGTGTACAGCGTGGAAGCATTGCCCGGAACATTGACTTATCAAATTCAAAATGGTTCCGAAGCCAGATCATGGGGAGCAGAATTTGCTGGCAATTACCAGTTGCTGAAAACATGGAGAATGAGAGGTGGCTATACATTTTTCAAAAAAGATCTTCATGCAAAGCCCGGGCATGTTTTTAATCCGGCTTATTTAGGAAATGATGTTCGCAATCAGGCCATGCTGCAATCCATTCTGGACCTGCCTTCGCATTTTCAGTTTGATATAGTGGCCAGGTATCTTGATCCGCTGGCAAACACATTTTCAACTGTTGCGGTGCCGGCATATTTTTCATTTGATGCAAGACTTGCTTTTACATTCAAAGGAATTGAACTGGCGGTGATCGGGCAAAATCTCGCTAAAAAAGATCATACGGAATTTGGGAGTTTTGAAATACCAAGAAGTGTGTATGGTAAAATCACAGCAAGATTTTGAGTAAACGGATCCATCATATCGTTTTGTCAGCCCTGTTACTAATTGTGGGTAGCATACAATTGCATGCGCAAATACCTTCGCGGGCCAGCCAGGTAAAAGCCGTATTCATTTATAACTTTACGCAGTTTGTTGACTGGCCTTCCAATAGTTTCAGCAACAACTCCGCTCCTTTTATTATCGGCATTTTGGGAAAAGATCCTTTTGGTTCTTATATGGATTCGGTTGTTGCAGGCGAACGGTTCGGATCACACCCGATTGAAGTACACCGTTTCAACAGCATAAGAGAAGCCCGGAACTGCCAGCTTCTCTTCATCAACACAACAGAACCGGAAGATGCCATTAAAGAGTTGCAGAACAGAAGTATATTAACCGTTGGTGACCAACAGGATTTTGCCACATCTGGAGGAATGGTCCGTCTTTTTGTTGAGAACAATAAAATGAAATTGCAGATCAATTTAAAAGCGGCGAAAGCCGCCAATCTGTCCATCAGTTCCAAACTATTGCGGCTGGCAGATGTTATTCAATGATCATGAAAAGAAAAAATACACCGATACAAAAAAAATTACTGCGGGTGATCATGCTCGTGTCGGGATCGGTGTTGCTTTTAACCTTTGCAGCTTTTTTCGTTTATGAATACATCACCTACCGTGAGCTTACCAGAACAGAACTGCAGACACTGGGCCAGGTAACCGCCGGCAATTCCACGGCTGCTCTTGCCTTTGATGACAAAGAAGTTGCCGGTGAAACTTTGCAGGCACTGCAAGCACAAAAACACATTGTAGCTGCCTGCCTTTTTGATACCAGCGGAAGATTGTTTGCTTCCTATCCATCACCTCTTCCCAAAACACTTTTTCCTGCTTCCCTGTTAAAAAACGGCTATCGTTTTAAAGAAGATTACATAGAGGGCTTTGAACCGGTTATGCAGGAAGGTAAGCATCTTGGAATTTTATACCTGCGCTCTGATACTAAAGCTATTTACCAACGTTTTCTTTTATACGGCACCATTGCTCTTGCCTTCATTCTGCTTTCGTTTTTATTTGCTTACCTGCTTTCCAAACGTTTGCAATCTTCCATTTCAGATCCTATTCTGCAACTGGCAGAGAAAGCAAGAGTCGTTTCTGACAAAAGAGATTATTCGGTAAGAGCAGAAGCAAAATCAGAGGATGAAATTGGAGTGCTCACTCACGCGTTTAATCACATGCTTACGCAAATACAAAATCAAAATGATGAGATCAATGCTTTAAATGCCAACCTTGAAGAAAAGATCAGGATACGAACGAAAGAATTACAAAGAGCGAATGAAGCTTTATTCAAGCAAAACGAATTCACTCAAACCATTATTGATTCATCGGTGGATGTTATTGCTGTTTTTGACAGAGAATTAAATTATGTGGTGGTGAACAAACAATCGGAACTTATATACCATAAAACAAAAGATGAATTGGTTGGAAAAAATATTTTAGACGTTTTTCCTGAACTAAAAGATTCCAGTTTCATTACCAATGTTCACCGTGCTCTCAAAGGAGAATTTATTCATCAGGAAATTTACAAATCACTCGCGCAGGATTATTATTTTGAAAATTTTTTTATTCCGTTAAAGGACAATGCCAATAATGTGGACAGAGTTCTTGCCATAGCGCATGATATTACTTCCATCATGCAGGCCAATGAAGAATTAAAGCAGTTGAATAAAGAGTTGGAGAAATCAAACCGCGACCTGGAACAGTTTGCCTACGTAGCTTCGCACGATTTGCAGGAGCCTTTGCGAAAGATCCAGATCTTTTCCGAGCTAAGTGAAAGAAATCTGCAACAACCCGAAACGGCTAAACAATACATTGATAAAATTCATTCCTCTGCCCGGCGCATGAGCGATTTGATAAAAGCCGTACTGAATTACAGCCGCCTTTCGCGTAACGACACTGTATTTGTTGACGTTGACCTGAATGAAGTTATTGAGAGTTTGCTGGTGGACCTGGAATTATTAATTGAAGAGAAAGATGCCATCATCAAGTATGATAAGCTTCCGGTGATCAAAGGAATACCTTTGCAACTGAGCCAGCTTTTCCTGAATCTTTTTTCCAATTCACTGAAGTTTACCAAAGGCCAACCCGAAATCACCATCAAATCCTCTTTCGTTTCCGCCGAACAAATAACCACCACAGACCTTAGTAAAAACGGCGGCAATTATGCAGAAATTATTTTCAGCGATAATGGCATCGGCTTCGATCAACAATACGCCAGCCAGATATTTGCCATTTTTCAACGGCTTCACCCAAACACCGCTTATGCAGGCACGGGAATCGGCCTTGCTCTTTGCAAAAAAATTGTAGAAAATCATGGCGGACAAATACTGGTGAAAAGTGCTCAGAGTGTGGGGACTTCGTTTTTCATTTATTTACCGGCAGATCATTCTCTTCAAAAGATATATAAAACGCAATCGGATACTACTGCTAACTCCAATCGGTAATTATCCGAAAAATTCTTTTTTATCTCATTCAAAAAAACTTTGTATGTGTGAGAGTAAATTGGTGAAACCACAATTTAAATTTTATTTCAAGCCAATCAGGAAGAATTCAACTGCACAAGATGGATTTAAAAAAGAAAAAAAGCTTTCGGAAAGTTCTTGCGAAGCATAATAATTTTGTTCATCGTTCTTTGCATTAAAAACCCCGCAAGACTGCGGGGCCGGTTAGCGGAATTAAAACACACATGATAGACTACTTGGTTTTGGCCTTGTATTTTGATTTGTGGATGTGGGATTGTTTTAGAATGATTTCAACAACAATTATTGTTTGCTTTTTCAATGGAGTAAACGACGCAGTTGTTTGGGAAGCCGGCTGCTTGTTTCTGTTTTCAGAATTTGCCGAGGCTGTTAAAGTGAAAGCGCAGATCAACAAAAAGCTGGCAGATAATTTTTTCATGGTTAAGCGTTCTGCTATTGCAAAGTGACGTTGAATCCGGAAACATTTTTAGCTGTTAACAGCTAATTAACCCTCAACCAATAAATTGTTAGCCCGGTTAAAAGCCGGTTAATACCAACACAGTTTGAAAAGCATACATCAACTTTACACCGCAGCAACTGTTCGCAACCACTTTCTCATGGCATTCAGGTCAAGGACGATACGTCTTATTGTTTTTATAAGCACTTTTATTATTGCTGCTATTATTATTTTTCAATTGATCTGGCTCAGAAAGGTTTACTACTTCGAACAAAAAGAATTTGATCATGCTATTGCCAAAGCAGTGCGTGGATTTTATGAAGATGTGAAGGATGTTTCTATAACGTCACATACCCTAAGCGATTTGATCACCAATCCCAATGAACAAACCTTTTTTGTTCGCGTTGGACGCACCAAATTGAACAAAGACAGCACCGGAACTTTTTTACAATCCGAACTGGAAGACGAGGATATTTTTACCGATTGCTATGCCGGTTTTTACAATGCATCTAAAAAGAAGTATGACTTCGTTCTTTATCTGCCTTCTGCCACAGCCGATCAAAGAGAGCATATCACCATGCCGGTTTTTGACGAGCCGTATAATTATCTGGCACTTTATTTTCCACACCGCACAAAATATGTTCTTTCTAAAATGAATTTCTGGATGATATCCAGTTTGTTTTTGCTGATGGTTCTGATCTTATTGGGAAGCAGCATTTATTATTTGTACCGGCAAAAGTTTTTGAACGAGATACAAAAGGATTTCGTGAACAATTTCACACACGAATTTAAAACGCCTGTGTCCGTCATTAATCTTGCTGCGGAAGTATTAACTAATCCGGCTACTGCCGATCGCCCTGAAAAGATAGCACGATATGCAGCTATTGTTCAATACCAGGGAAATTATTTGCAGGAGCAGATTGAACGTTTATTACGGCACGCCCATTCGGAAAGTAATTTATTACATCTCAAAAAAAGAAAGCTCGATATTCACGAAGTGATCAGGGAAGCATTGAACAATCTGCACACATTAATTACATCAAGGCAGGCGCATGTTGAGTATTGCCTGCAGGCAGACGATCCTTACATTGTTGCAGACAGAGGTTATTTGCTGATTGTAATTACCAATCTTGTTGAAAACGCTTTGAAGTATTCCGAACAGCCGCAGATCACTATCAGCACCCGTACCACGCACCCAGGCCTTTTACTTTCCGTAAAGGACAATGGCAAGGGCATTGAAAAAAAATACCGCGATAAGATCTTCAAAAAATTCTACCGTGTACCCAACGGCGAGCAGATATCTGTAAGAGGATTTGGACTGGGATTACCCTTTGTTAAAAGAATTGTTCAGGCGCATCATGGAAGGATCAATGTAGAAAGCCAGCCCGGAGTAGGCAGCGAATTCAGTATCTTTCTGCCGGCTAATTAAAACCATGATAGAGAAAAGCGTTAAAGTTTTGCTGGCTGAAGATGATCTTCAAATGGGTTTTATCATTAAGGACAATCTGGAAGATGAAGGTTATGAAGTGATCAATTGTCCTGATGGAGAAACTGCCTGGGAACAATTTCAAAAACGAACTCCGGATATTTGTTTGCTGGACATCAATATGCCGGTGCGTGACGGCTTTAGTCTCGCCAGAAAAATACGGCAGCGCAATGATGTAGTGCCCATTCTTTTTTTGACGGCCAAATCAATGGAAGAAGACAAGCTCAGAGGTTTTGAAACGGGTGCGGATGATTACATAACAAAGCCGTTCAGCATGAAGGAACTGCTTAGCCGCATGAATGTTTTTTTGCGCCGTAATAAATTGCTGATGCCAACAACTTCGCCGGAATACACGGCAGGGCAACTGCATTTCTTTCCTGCGGAGAACCGTCTTCTAAAAGGCGAGGAAGAAATTATTCTTACACAAAAAGAAACCGACCTGTTACATTTTTTTTGGGAGCATCCTAATAAAGTGCTTCGGAGAGAAGATATTCTAAACCATGTGTGGGGAAAGAACGATTATTTTTTGGGAAGAAGCATGGACGTATATGTTGCCAAGCTGCGTAAGCTTTTAAAAAAAGAAGAAGCCATTCGCATAGAAACCATTCCCCAGGCAGGTTACCGTATGGCGCTTCAACAAAAATAAAGTCCATGAATACATGGACTTTATCAACTGATTGCTTTTGCCTATTTTTCTTTCAATATGGTACCATCACTGTCCACCAAAAGTTTTACATCGTTACTGCCGTTTGTCAGTTTGATTTCATAAGCTGTCTTGCTGTTCTTCATTTCCTTTTCTATTTTATCAATGGTGTACCCGGAATATTTATCCCGTAACACATTGTTCACAGCATAAGGCAGACCATTATTGTCCCTGACAAGAGTGGATGTACCTATAAGATTTCCGTTGGCATCGTACCATGCATAATATTGATCGTTGCCCATGTTGAAAGTCACTGCATAATCAGCAGGAGTTAAAACGGTCCAGCCGGCAAGATCCCAGTCAATGGGAACAGTGGTAATGTCGTAATGATTCCACATAACATTGGCAGCATCGGGGTAAGCAATAGCGAAACCGGAACGGACATTTGCGGGAACATCTACATTATAGGCGGCATTATCCGAGGTGCTTTGATGAGTGGTGCCGCAGGAAGCTGCAAAGAAACCTGCTGCTGCAACCAGGCTCAGGATTTTTAATT